>JAPLUP010000155.1 GCA_026397575.1 Candidatus Zixiibacteriota bacterium | reverse complement strand
GATTAACTTCGGTCAAAGCCAGCTTGTCACCCGCTGACAGCTTCGGTAAGGTGGCGACATCGCCGTTTCCATTACCATTTTCATCCGGTGTCCAAGTGTATACCGCAAGGAAGCCTTCAAACACTACCTTCTGGCTCGTGGCGCGGAATTGATACCTGCCGCCGGTAATGTCAATCGTCAATTGGTCGAACGCCGCCGGCGCCATTTGCGAAGCCAGAAAACGGTTCCAGATCAATTCGTACAACCGGAACTGGTCGCGCGTCAGCGACTTTTTGATCTTCTCTGGCGGGTATTCCAGATAAGTCGGACGGACTGCTTCATGCGCATCTTGGGCTGCCTTCTTGGTCTTGTAGAAGTTGGGAGGATCAGGATAGTATTCCTTCCCGTAGATGTTCTCAATATAGCTCTTTGCTGCCGCCGCCGCTTCAGACGCAATACGCACTGAGTCGGTACGCATATAGGTGATCAGGCCGACCTGCCCTTCCGAGGAAATCTCGATACCCTCATACAAGGATTGTGCAACCTGCATTGTCTTCGACGAAGAGAACCCCAGCCGAATTGACGCGTCCTGCTGGAGAGTTGATGTGATATAAGGTGGCAGCGGTCGCCGCGTCCGTCTTTCCGTCTTCACGTCGGAGACGCTGTACTTCTGTCCGAGCAATTCGGCCTTTAGCGTTTCGGCATTGACTTCATTTGCAACCTTAAAATCTTGGCCATCGATCTTGAACAACCGCGCTTGGAATAGGTCTTTGCTGGACGCTTCGAATAGGCCGACGAATTTCCAGTACTCCTCCGAGGTAAAGGCATCGATTTCAGCCTCACGTTCGCAGATTATCCGCAACGCTACTGACTGAACGCGCCCCGCCGATAGACCACGGTAGACTGTACGCCAGAGCACCGGACTAACCTTGTAGCCGACGATGCGATCGAGAATGCGGCGCGCCTGCTGCGCTTCCACCAGGTTCTGGTCAATGTCGCGAGCACCGGCAATGCCGGCTAATACAGCTTTCTTGGTGATCTCGTTAAACGTCGCCCGTCGAATCACTGCGCCACAGCCGCTTAGCTTGCCGGCAACATGGTAGGCAATCGCTTCCCCCTCACGGTCAGGGTCGGGCGCCAGATAAACGGTCTTGGCTTTCTTGGCAGCATCCTTGAGCTCTTTCAGAATGGTCGCTTTGCCCTTGATGACCACATAATCGGGCTGAAAACCGTTCTCGATATCAATACCGAGCTTCGATTTCGGCAGGTCAATTACATGACCGACCGTCGCCTTGATCGTATAGTCCTTTCCAAGGAATTTTGCCAGAGTCTTCGATTTGGTCGGTGACTCAACTATGACCAGATTTTTTGCCAAGAAACCTATCCCTTATAGTGGTATCTGATTTTCTGCTTCAGCATGTCTTCGATTGCTTGCGTGGTAACCTTCCGATAGTCAATCGCCTCCTCACTATCCTCCGTCATCATCTCCATCTGCGCCAGACGATTTGTGTTAAGCTGCCGCGCCCTTCTGGAAGCAACCAGGACGGCCTCATAAGGATTTGCCGTCACCTTGTCCAGATTCTTCATCAGCATCGTAAAGGTTTTGTCTTCCATTGACCCGTCTCCTATCTGAAAGTTATTGTCTGGCAACGAACTACTCGTTGCGACTCAGATCTGATTATACTCCTAATCAGCTCGACCGTCTCATTCAAGTCGTTGTTACAGACAACGTAGTCATATTTCGACCAAAAGCTGATTTCCTTTAATGCCCGCGCTAACCGCAGTTTCATTTCTGTTGCCGATTCAGTTTTCCTGCCCGACAACCGTCCCTTCAAAGCACTCATGCTCGGCGGTAGTACAAAAATCAGTACCGCGTCCTTGCGCCACTTCTTGATTGACATGCCGCCGTGAACGTCTATGTCAAAGAGGACCAACCGGTTATGCTCAAGAGCTTCGAGTAATGGTTTCTTTGGGGTTCCGTACCATTCCTCGAACACAGAAGCTGTCTCTATAAACTCCCCCTGGCGCTTTTTGTTCCTAAATTCCTCCGTCGCCAGGAAGTAGTAGTCTTTTCCCTCTTTCTCGGCATAGCGTCTGGGACGGGTTGTGGCCGAAATGGATACGCAAAAACGGCGATCGCGTTTCAGTAGCTCGGCGACAATTGTCGATTTGCCCGTGCCGGATGGTCCCGAAAGGACGACCAGCAACGGTTTCTGTGCATTGACCGTTTTGGATAAAGAGAGTGTTTTTGTCATTCGATATTCTGTACTTGCTCTCGAAGTTTTTCGATCTCTTCGCGGATCCTGATGACCTTCTCGGAGGCTTCGTACACTATCGACTTGGAGCCAATCGTGTTGGCTTCGCGATTCATCTCCTGTAAAATGAAGTTCAACCGCTTGCCGGTATCGCCTGGGGCCTTGATCGTCGCAATAAACGCTTCGCAGTGGCTGCGTAGACGCACACATTCCTCGGTGACATCCGACTTGTCCGCCATCAGCGCAATTTCCATATCGAGCCGCAGCTTCCGTTCTTCCGCGTCGCCGAGTTTCTGTCCCTCCGGCAGGATGTCCTCTATTAACTGCGTCAGGCGCTGGCGATAGCGTTCCAGCGTCCGTGGCTGAAACCGTTCGACTTCCGCCAGGGCGGTCTCGATCAATCGTACCCGATGCGCCATGTCCTTGGCCAGCGCATTTCCCTCGTTCTGCCGCATCTGGTTGAGGTTGCCAATCGCCTTCCTAACGCCCGCTATCAGCTTGTTGACATCCGCGCGGGTAATAGCCGCTGCAGTAGTAACCGTGAACAACTCCGGCAGACCCACAAAATTCGAAACCGTGATATCCCCCGACAGCTTGAACTTGGTCTTCAGATCGCGGAACATCTTATGGTAAAGGTGGGCAACATCCTCATTAAGTTTCAGCATTTGCGGGGTGATCGAGTTGTCGTCAATGACAATCGTCATGGAAAGCTTGCCACGCGATACCAACTTGCCGATCGCCTCCCGCACCTCATTCTCGTACTCCGAGAGAAGCTTGGGCAAGCGCAGCGAGACTTCCAGATAGCGGTTGTTTACGGAGGTGACTTCGATTGTCACTTTCTTCTGGCGGATCGTTGCCTCGGCCTTGCCGTAGCCGGTCATGCTTGATATCATTCGTTCCTCGCTAAGCCTAATTGGTCATGAAGGGGTAATTGAGGCCATTTGTCAACGAAAAAAGTCTATCCTTGTTGACAACGGCGTTACAACCCAGTAGCTTGGCTGCCATCTATGCTGCCGAAGAATACTGTCGTAACCAATTATCTCGCATTGGAATATGATGCCTTACTGAGGGGTGCAATTCTGGTCAAAGTCGAGCACCACAAGGCATCCAAGATTTTTCGCCTCCTCTTCAAGGGAGAGAGCAAGCGCCACCTGAAATTCTCCTTTGCGCCGCCACAGTTCCTTCTGCTCCCCGGCTGGGCTGAGAAAGACGACAGTTTTGAGGTATGGCAACATTGCGCCTCGTCGACAGTCATTGCAGTGGCTCCTCTCCCCGGCAATCGTGCGATTGTCTTCGAGATTGAGAAAGGCGATGAAGCTACCTCTCCACGACGGCTCGAGATTGTTTTCGAACTGTTTGGCGCGCAGGCAAACGCATTTCTGATCGACCATGACGGAATAATCCTGCATGCTCTGCGCGTCGTCAAAGACAGTCGGCGGTTGAAACCGGGCACGCCGTACGTATCTGCTGAGTCGCTTGGTGACACCTCGCACTCTGGGCAGGCCGAAATCGCATCGGTCGCCGGCGTCAACTACCTCCTCGAATTCGACGGCAAACACCACCGCGTTGTCGCCGAGCCGCCTGCAAAACTCGATTTGGATCGAAAAACTCCGCTGGTATCGCTCTTCTGGCAGCTTTATGACGCGCAGGCAGCGCAGCAGGAACTTAAGCAGGCGCAGGCAACGGCAGACGGCGTCCTCAAGCGCGAGATCAAGAAAAACGAAAACACGCTTGCTCAGCTCAAGCAAGATTTGGCAGAATGTGCCGATATCGACCGCCTCAAACAGTGGGGTGATTTGCTGATGGCGAACCTTGATGTCAAACCAGACGTCGATCAGTTACGCGTCACCGACCTGTACCACGACAATCGGACCATCGACATTCCTCTGCTCGCGGGTAAGAGCATTCTCGAAACAGCCGCGATCTATTACAAGCGAGCCAAGCGCCTTCAGCGCATGCCCGCCATCATCATGCCCCGCATCCAGAAACTTGAGCAGACAATTCTGAGACTCACTGAACGCTCAGCAGCAGTGTTTCAGGCAAGAGACATTGACCGCCTGCACAAACTTGCTGCAACGTTCCGAACATCTTCCCGACAAAGCAAAGGATCAGATACCGCTGAAGCGCCCAATTCATCCCCGCACTATCGCATCTTTTACTCTTCCGCGGGCGAGAAACTCCTCGTCGGCAAATCGGCTGCCGGCAATGACGTGCTCACTTTCAAAGTTGCGCGCACCTATGATTGGTGGTTTCATGCACAACAGGCGACCGGATCACATGTCATCTTGGTCGCCACCGACAAGAACCGCTCGCCATCAAAACAGTCAATCACCGAAGCGGCCCAACTGGCGGCCTATTATTCCGATATGAAGAAATCAAGCAACGTGCCGGTGATGTATACCGAGCGACGCCACGTACGCAAAGCCAAAGGTGGCGCGCCCGGCAAGGCGATCTTCCAGCAGATCAAATCCCTCTTCGTCGAACCCAAACTTCCTCCGTCAGCGAAGGAAGAGAGGATTGACTTGTGATCAGCTATCAGGCATCTTGCGCACGATGAGACCCTACCAGACTATTGTTTTGCTCGCTCTGATTGTCGCCGTCGCTACGTTTATGCACTTCCGCAGCCTTCGCACCGATCCGCGCATTGAGAAGTTGGCCAACTGTTACGTCGAGCTGGCGATGCTGCACCTAAGCTCGGATACGACGAGCGCAACGTTCACTGTTCAAAGAGATTCAGTCCTCAACAGCATGGGATTCACTGAACGGTCATTCAGAGAGATGACCGCGGATCTGGAAAGCGAGCCGGAGAAGCTGATTGATGTCTGGAATTCAGTTGAGAAGAAGCTCAAAGCGCACAAGGAAGCGCTCGATATTGTCAAGCAGTAAACGCTCCCTGTAAATGCTCGATCTCGTGCCGACCCTCTTTTTCTTTCACTACAATCACATCAAAGCGATACGACTGATACGCAACCTCTGACTTCTGAAGAAACGCCTGTGCAACTTTGACAATCGCGTCCCGCTTGCGATTATTGACTCGATACACCGGATCACCAAACGCCGTTGAACGACCCCCTTTAACCTCGACAAACACCAGTTCGTTGTCTTTCGCGCAAATGATATCGATCTCTTTGCGACCATGCCGATAGTTGGTTGCCACAATGTCGTAGCCCTTGACGCGCAGATGATCGACGGCAAGTTTCTCGTATTTCCTGCCGCGCCGATAGCGATTTGCGGGTTCAATCGGCAAAATGCAATTCCCGCTGTTCCGGTAGCAACGTGAAGCTCTTGCGATGAATGTCGAGCGCGCCGTAGCGTTCGATCATCCGGCGATGTTCTGGAGTCGGGTAGCCCTTGTGCCGGTCAAAGCCATACTGCGGATATTGCGCGTGATACTCGCACATCATCCGATCGCGAGTGACTTTGGCAATGATCGACGCGCAGGCAATGACAACAACCTTGCCGTCACCACCGATGATCGCTTGCTGCAGCAGCGGCAGATCAGGAATTGCTTTGTTGCCATCAACGAGCACGAAGTCGGGCGTCAGATCCAACTGCGCAATCGCTTGCCTCATCGCCTCGAAACTCGCCTGCAGGATATTGATCCGGTCGATCTCTTCCGGAAACACCGCACCTACACCATAGCTGCAGCACTCCCTAACAATGCGTCGAAACTGCTCCTCACGCTGGCGCGCCGTCAGTTGTTTTGAGTCATCAACCCCCGTAGCATCGAAGCCTGGCCGCAGGATCACCGCTGCCGCAACCACCGGCCCCGCCAGCGGCCCACGACCCGCTTCATCAACCCCGCAGATATTGACACAACCGCGCTTGCGCAATTGCGATTCCCA
>JAPLUP010000079.1 GCA_026397575.1 Candidatus Zixiibacteriota bacterium | reverse complement strand
GTGCGCCGGTGGAGATTCCGTGGTTGAGCATCTGCAAAATCGAACCCTGTAAGCCGATCATGTTGAGAGCAAACATGCCGATCATCACGAACCCCATGTGCGCGACAGATGAAAACGCCACCAGTGACTTGACATCTTTCTGCACCATAGCCACTAAAGCGCCGTAAATGATTCCGATCAGAGCCAGCACTGCCAAAAGTGGCATAAAGGTATCGAAAGCGTTAGGGAACATCGGAATGCAGTAACGCAGGAAACCGTAAGTGCCCATCTTCAGCAGCACGCCTGCAAGAATCACGGAGCCGGCGGTCGGCGCCTGCACGTGCGCGTCAGGCAGCCAAGTATGGAATGGAAACATCGGAACCTTGATCAGGAATGCCAGCGCAAAAGCGATAAAGAGCCAATTCTGTGCGCCGAGCGGAATCCTGAGGTCATAATATGACAGTAGATCAAACGACCAGATCCCGGTTGCCTTATAGCGAATAACGTAGAGCGCAACGATCGCAACCAGCATAAGTAGCGAGCCGAACATGGTAAAGAGCACGAATTTGATGGCGGCATAGATGCGATTGATGCCGCCCCAGATGCCGATCAGGAAATACATCGGGATCAGCATGACTTCCCAGAAGATGTAGAACAGGAACAGGTCAAGCGAGACGAAAACGCCGAGCATACCGGTTTCCAGAATCAAGAGCGACACCATGAAACCCTTGACGCGGTCCCC
The DNA here is from genome assembly GCA_026397575.1 of Candidatus Zixiibacteriota bacterium. GTDB lineage: Bacteria > Zixibacteria > MSB-5A5 > CAIYYT01 > CAIYYT01 > CAIYYT01. The sequence continues at coordinate 5,913 of JAPLUP010000079.1, read as the reverse complement.
GACTGACGTCCAGGAGGAGAGAATCGAAATCGCCGTGAGCAAGGTCGTCAGCAGTACGAGGAACAGGCTGATTCCGTCAACACCGAGATGGTAGTTAACACCGAGAGCTCTAATCCACGGCTTGTTAATCACGAATTGCATCGCGGCAGTATCGGGTTGGAAATTGAAATAGAGATAGGTAGATATTAGAAACGTGATCAACGCCGTAACGAATGCCGTAACCTTGATCGCCTGCTTCATTTCCTCGCGCAGGAAGAGCAGAATCAGGGCGCCGACAGTCGGCAGAAAGGTTACGATGGTCAATATCTGTTCGTTCATCTCTATCTACTCAAGATCAAATAGCCAATCACAAATATCGCGCCGCCGAGGAAGACAAAAGCATAACTGCGAACCATGCCGGTCTGCAGCTTGCGCATACTGATGGCCCATTGACCGGCCAGCCAAGCAGCGCCGTTGAAAAAGCCGTCGATGATCAGAACGTCGAACTTCTGCCAGAGCAGATTCGATCCCTTGACCAGCGGATTGACGATGATCTTGTCATATAATTCATCGATGTAATACTTGTTGTAGACCACCTTGTACAAGCCGCCGAATCCGTGCTCGAACTGCTCTGAGTCTTTGGCGTGATCGAGGTAGTAGCGCTTTGCCGTAAAGATCATCAGCACCACGAACGCGACAGCAGCAAGCATGAGAACATATTCCGTTGCATGTGACTCCCCTGCCCCTTCGGCGAGCTTACCAATCTCGGCGCCTTTGGCAAAAACAGGGTGCAAGAAATGCTCGAACCAGGCGCCACCAAGAAGTGCTTTGGGCAGGCCAATATAACCGCCGATAACCGACAGTACCGCCAGTATCATGAGCGGTACGGTCATGACCTTCGGTGATTCGTGCAAGTGCGAGGCGACATGGTCATCATAACGTCGCTGTCCGAAGAAAGTCAGGTAGATCAGGCGGAACATATAGAAAGCGGTCAGACCGGCGGTCAGGAGACCAACCACCCAGAGCAGCGGTGAGCCGAACGGCGATGAGAACGCTTGCCACAGGATTTCGTCTTTCGAGAAAAAGCCCGAGAAAAGCGGAATGCCGGAGATGGCCAGTGTGGCGACGAGCATGGTCGTGTAGGTAACCGGCAATTTGCTCTTGAGTCCCCCCATGCGACGCATATCCTGTTCGCCGCTCATGGCATGAATGACCGAGCCGGCGCCGAGGAACAGGAGGGCTTTGAAGAAGGCGTGGGTCATCAGATGGAAGATGCCGGCGCCAAAGGCAGCTACTCCGCAGGCCACGAACATGTAGCCAAGCTGACTGATGGTTGAGTATGCCAGTACGCGTTTGATATCATTTTGAAAGAGGCCGATGGTTGCGGCATAGAAGGCGGTGAACATACTGACAACGGCGACGACGAGCAGCGTGGTCGGCGCCATCATATAGAGGACGTTGCAGCGCGCGACCATGTAAACTCCGGCTGTCACCATGGTGGCGGCATGAATCAATGCGGACACCGGCGTCGGGCCTTCCATCGCGTCGGGAAGCCAGACATACAACGGTACTTGAGCCGACTTGCCGACAGCGCCGAGGAACAGGAGCAAGGTTGCGGCTGTGACGATGCCACCGCCGTATGCCAACTGCTGAGGCGCGAGGTCGAAAACAGTGGAAAAGTGTACTGATCCGATGGTCCAGAAAAGGAGCATGATGCCGAGCGCAAAGCCGAAGTCACCGATACGATTGACGATAAATGCTTTCTTGCCGGCATCCGTGGCGGATCGCTTCTCATACCAGAAGCCGATGAGTAGGTACGAACACAGACCGACACCTTCCCAACCGACATACATCAGTACGAAATTGTTCGCCAGCACAAGTATCAGCATCGAGGCCATAAAGAGATTCAGATAGGTGAAGAAGCGCGCATAGCCCTCATCGTGCGCCATATAGCCAACCGAATAGACATGAATCAAGAACCCTACTCCGGAGACGACCAAAATCATCACAGCCGAAAGCGGGTCGAGCAAGAAACCGACGTCGGCGTTGAAAGAGCCGGAAGGAATCCATGAAAAGAGAATGTACTCGACACTGCGGCTCTCCGGCGCCAAACGCAACAGGCCGAAGAAGGCGTTGAGAGATAACAGGAACGACACCGCGACTGTGCCGCAGGCAATCGTGTTGATCACTGGTTTGCTGAAACTCTTGCCGAACAGACCGTTCAATAGAAATCCGGCCAGCGGCACAAGCGGTATCAACCAGATCAGCTCCATCGTATCCTCTCGCCTACCACTTCATCAAATTGACTTCATCAATGTTGGCGCTGTCCCGATTTCGAAAAAGCGCGATGATAATCGACAGACCGACGGCAGCTTCTGCGGCGGCAACGGTCATTATCATGAACACCATCACATGCCCCCCCATCGAACCGAGATTGCGGGAAAAAGCAATCATGGCAAGATTGGCGGCATTAAGCATCAGTTCTATCGCCATGAAAATGATGATAATGTTGCGGGCAAAGATCACTCCGATCATACCGATGGTGAAGATAATGCCGGCGACAATCAGATAGTATTCAAGCGGTACCATAGCTCACAGTTTCTTTTTTGCCATTACCACGGCGCCAAGAATTGCCACGATCAACAACACCGACGTCAGTTCAAAGGGATAGAGATAGGTCGTAAATAACTCCCGGCCGACTCCCTGCACTGATCCAAACGTTGCCGGCAGATCGGCTCCGGGCTGCGCGGGAATCATTGAAGCATTGATGACGACAAGGGTTTCTATCAACAAAACAACGGCGAAAGCTATTGCTAAAGGTTTGTATTTCAATTTGATGTCTTTGCCGAAATCCTCGCGGCGAAGATTGAGCAGCATAATCACGAACAAGAACAAGACCATAATGGCGCCGGCGTAAACGATAACCTGCAGAATGGCAATAAACGCCGCCCGCAGTTGGATGAACAGAATTGCCTGCGCGACGAAAGTGGTCACGAGATACATCACGGAGGCAATCGGATTTCGCTGCAGGATTACTAATAGCGCTGCGACGATTGCAACCAGAGAGGTGAGTATGAAGATTGCCAGTTCCATAAGCTTATTGCTGTTTCTGCTCCTCGGGCAGATTCTCCCAGGTGACCCGCCGATCTTTGCGGATGAACTTGATCGGGGACGGTTTTTCGCGCGGCCATTTCACCAACAGGTCTTCCTTAGTATAAATAAACTCGTCGCGTTCCGAATCGGCGAATTCGTATTCCTTGCCAAGGAAGATCGCCTCTTCCGGACAGGCCTCCTCGCAGAACCCGCAGAAGATGCACCGCAGTTCGTTGATTTCATATATCTTGGCGTAGCGTTCGCCTTTCTCAGTCTCGGCCGGTTCCATGTAGATCGCATCGGCTGGACAGGAAGCGGCACAGAGGCCACAGCAAACGCAACGCTCAGAGCCGTCCTCATAACGTTCGAGGAAATGCAGACCGCGATAGCGCGGCATCATCGGCTCTTTCTCAAACGGATATTGAATCGTCACCGGCTTGCGGAACGCTTGCTTGAGCACCGTAAACATGCCGATCGGAATCGCGACGAATATCTGTTTCAAGACTCTAAACAACGACATTCTCCTACAGCAAATCTACCAGCGCCGTAACCAGGATGTTAGCCAGTGCTAACGGGATAACTACATACCATCCGAATTTCATCAACTGATCGTAGCGGAATCGCGGCAAACTGGCGCGCATCCAGATATAAATAAACAGCACGGCAACAGCTTTAATAATGAACCACAATACCGGCGGCAAGAACGGACCCTGCCAGCCCCCCAGAAAGAGGGTGGTTGCCACCGTCGCCACGGTGACCATGTTGGCATACTCGCCGACAAAGAATAGACCGAAGCGCATGGAGGAATACTCCGTGAAATAGCCGGCGACCAACTCAGATTCGGCTTCAGGCAGATCGAAGGGAGCGCGATTGGTTTCGGCAATGGCGCAGACGAAATAGAGCAGAAAGCCGACCGGCTGACGGAAGATGAACCATTTGTACCAAACGTTTTGTTGTCCCACGATATCGACGAGATTAAGAGTTCCGGCAAGCAGTACGATGCCGATAAGCGACATACCGATACCGATTTCATAAGAGATCATTTGTGCCGACGACCGCAGGCCACCGAGCAGCGAGTATTTGCTGTTGGCCGACCAGCCAGCCATAACGATGCCGTAGACGCTAAGCGAAGCCACGGCGAGAATGAACAGAAGACCATTGTCATAATTGGCAATGACCAGATTGATCTCGCGCCCAAAGAGAGTGATTTTGTTGCCGAACGGAATCATGGCAATCGGCAACATCGCCGGAATAAATGCGAGCAACGGCGCAAGCAGATACAAGGCTCGCTGTGCTCCGCCGGGAATGACTTCTTCTTTGAAAAGGAGCTTCACCAAATCGGCAACCGGTTGCAGAAGACCCTTCCAACCAGCGACGTTGGGGCCGATACGCGACTGCATCCGAGCCAGTATCTTGCGCTCGGCATAGGTCATCCAGGCACAGGTCAATAGCAGGACAGTGACGACCACAACGGCCTTGACTACGGTGATGAGAACGAATTCCAACATGCTACATTTTCGCCAGTCTGACCAGGTCTATCTTATCCTGACGTCCTATCAAGACATTGGTACTCATCTCGCCGAAATTCTCCGGTAACAGGACGCGTCCACTCGGGAAGCCGCGCAGGATCATGGCTTTGCCAACCACCCTGCCATACTTGGATTCGACTTTCACCAGGTCGCCGTCCGACACAGCCAGATCGGTGGCATCGGCCTCGCTGATGCCGACGCACGGTTCGCTGGTGAACTTCATCAAGGTTTCATTGCGTTCCGTCAGGGCGCCACGATGATGATCGGCGTTACCGACCAGCAGTACACACGGAAACTCTTCATCCACGACCGGCGCTGCAAATTTGAGATCCGCAAGCTTGCCGGACTTGTTAGCTTGGGCACTGCGAATCAGGAAACCATCCTTCCCTATTGCTGTGTAAGTTGTCGGAGCGCCTGTCGGCAGGAATCTCGCCATTTCCTGATAGATATTCGCCGGGTTCGGCTGATTGAACCTGACACCGAGTCGATCGGCAAGCAGTTCAATGATTTCGCAGCCGGGTTTGGATTCAAGCAGAGGTGGAATCGCACGCTGCGAATACTGCATGCGCTTCTCCCAGTTGACGCGAGTACCCTCGATCTCGGCAAATGTGGACAGCGGCAAGATGACATCTGCAAGCCGCGCGGTATCGGTCATGAAGCTGTCGATCACAACCAACAGCTTGAGTTTTTCCATAACTGACCGTACATATTCGCCATCGGGGAACAACCGCACCGGATCGGCATTGAACACAAACCCGCATTCGATTTCATCCTCGTCAATCGCTTCGAGAATCCCGATCGTGTCCTTACCCGGTGTATCCGGAATCGGTCCATGCCACAGATCTTCGCAGACAGCTTTTTTCCCCCACGACTGTCTACCAGGGAGAACCGCCGGTTCGGCTCCAAAAAACGCTGCGCCGACAGAGTTGCTGTCAGGCGGCAGAAATATTTTCCGAGCGGATTTACAGAAGGACTGCAGGTTCGCAACCGCCAGATGCAGTGAGTCCCGCAAGGGATCACGTTCAACATAACTACCGGCGAGAATAAAAATATTCTGTGCCGCAGCCAACATTTCCGCGACCCGCGATACTAGCGACACGTCGACACCGGTGATTTCGGAACCCTTAGCTCCCGAGTATGCAGCGTTGGCTTTGCGGAAGTCAGCAATATCGGCGGCGGACAGCTTGATGGCAGAAGCGTCGAACTGTCCCAGATCGACCATCGCGTCAATGAGACTGTGCAGCAACACCGCTGCCGTACCCTGCTTATAAACGACCTCTACCGTTGCCGTGCGCTTGCCGAGCGGCGTCGG
>JAPLUP010000387.1 GCA_026397575.1 Candidatus Zixiibacteriota bacterium | reverse complement strand
GATTGTTGGCTTTGATGTACTCTTCGAGCCGTTGAACGAGTTTCGCATTATCCACAATAAAGTTCCACCCCGATCGACTCCAGAGTTGGGCGACTTTCTCGTTGCCGAAAGCCCTTGGGACGTTGCAGATCGCAGAAATTGTCGGGACGAACAACTCCATCGTGACGGTCGTAATCCCACCGGCATGCACATATTTCTTTTCAGTGTGTGACAAGTTGTCCCATGAATTGCTCGAAATCGACGAGAAGCCGTAGCCGTACAGTTCTACCCAGGACGTATCCTCACCGGCGACGACGTCCATATTGAATTTGCGTTCTGAGGGAGGGAACGGTCGGTCATTCCTGATCCAGTCGAGTAGGTCGCCATTCGGGAAGACAAAGAAGGTATCCTCCGGAGTACAGCAATAGCACCAGCGGCCATAGGAGTTTGTTATCTTGTAGGTGCTGCCGTTTTCCCAAGTCAACCTCAGCCCGCTCTTACTGTAATTGGGATCGATTTCCGGTGGGCTGGTAGCCAGTTTGGGTGTGCCTCCGGACAAAGCGCCGCCGACCGCAGCCAGCCGCTCGCCGACTTCCTGGGGATAGGAGTTAAAATACGCCATCACCAATGCGCTAATACTTGCATCGATTTCGGCATCCTCTATTCCGAGTGCTTCCGGATCTGCAGACAGTTTCGCGGTGATAAGGTCTTCAATATCTGTCAACTCCGGTAGCACTTCCAGTCGCTCAATGATCTCCTGAGCATGTGTTGGATCGGCTATGCAGATGAATGGATTGAGGAATGCCAGTGCGATTGCGGTCGAATGGGCATCGATTTCCAAGTGCGCATCGGCACTCGGATCGGGGCATACGCTCATCAACATTGGCGTCTGCTGCTCGCTATAGGCCATTGCTACGCCGACAACATGCCCGTTGCCCTGGATTCTGAAAGCGCCTGTCGTGTCAGGAGAGCTCTCGTAGTTTCCGAATCCGACAGTCAAGCCGTTCAACGCCGAAGTAGTTAGATTGGGGAAACTGACCGTGCCGCTCATTTGCACAACAGTCTGTGTTGGCGTTGTGCCCCTGTCTTTGCTAGGACATCCAATGAATTGGGTCAGACTTACCGCTGCAATTAACAAAACACTTAAAGCTTTAACTCTAGACATCTGGGCCGCTCCTTTCACTCTTAGGCGGACTATTGATCTGGAAATGGACTTATTAGTGGTATTCCCCCGTCACGTCGATTCTAAGAGACTGAATCCATAGTCATCTTTCGGCAGAATGGGTGGTTAGCTGGAGGATTGGCTCAGAATCTTTTCGGTAAATAGGAGGAAATTGCTGGTAATTACGGTGGAACAGTGTAATATGATCATATGATTGCGCCGGAGGTCATGAAGTACATCGACAGCGATCCACGTCACGAGGTTATCGCTAAGCGTTTCGCCCATATCGAGTTTCCTGGCCATGAGACTGCCAAGCGCCTTTATAGCGCCATTTTTCACTCCGATTTCGAGTTTTACTCTCACTTTATCGGTCGCTTTGACTGCCAATATCAGAAATCAGCGGAGCTAGTTCTGGAGGGTATGCTTGAGGGTTTTGGCGTCCACTGTATTGAGAAGAATTTGGCACTCAGATATCTCTTTGGTGAGTCAGGTTTCGACAATGTTGATTGCATTTTCGGTGGCTCGATTCGCGGCTCCAATCGACCCTTTGACCCCCGCAAAGCCGACGAAATCGGTATCGGCTCGGTGGTTTCCGGGTTTGCCCTGCCACAGATTCTGCATTGCGCGGTCCTTCTGCGAGTAAATGGTAACGAATACATCTTCGATCCTAACAACGGCCGCATGGGTCCCATTATCACGAGCGCCGAAGAATCGTGCCAACTACTGCGCGACGAGGACAAAGCCTGCTACGAGATGTACAATGGCAGGATGTATTATCAGCGAATACCACAGTGCTACCAGGAGCGGGTGTTGCATGTGAATAAAGGGGATGAATTCTTTGGGTTGTTGATGGTAGAGCGTCTTGGCGTCATGGCTCGAGCGAATTTCGATATCATCGTGACGACAATTGACAACGGCGAAGACGCCATGCGCCGTTGGAGCCTGACGCCGTATTTGCGCGACGTCATTATCGTCGGGGATGACTTCCAATTCCTTGAGGGACAGCGGGAGTCGCTTCCGATCGACCAGAAGCTCGCTCTTAGCTTACGGGAAGCGCGCCGCCGGATCAATGAGATTGGCAGGAAATCCGACGGCTTCACTCGCTATCTGGCAATTCGCATCTTCAAACGCACTTGGTGGGAAATGTCCAGTCTCTCGACCTGGGTGCCTTAGCCACAGGATGTCCTGACCGGAAATTCCCGCAGTATCCTATACTTCCGGCGGATTGGCGCCGTAGTTTTTCCATTCTTCCAACGAAGGCCCGTAGACTCCCGGCACCGGCAATCCCGCCGAACGCATCAGCACGGTCAATTGCCCTCGGTGATGAACCTCATGGCTGATGAGAATCCCCATCGTCAGTCCGCGCGGCCACTTCTCGCCATACATGTCATCGATCTGTATCAGCGTTTCGTCCGTCCAGTATCTCTTGACCTGTTCCAGTAACATGCCGGCGGCTTTGTCGTATGCCTTCTGAATCTCAACGACACTCGCTGGCACCGGATCTTTGTCTGTCGGTCCGTCAACCTTCAAGCCGGTACGATTAGCCATATCCGAAATACTACAAACGATATGCCATGCCACTCTGCCGATATCGCGATGGCCCTTGCTGACGCTATGCTTCAGCGAGGCATCAGTAAGAGCGCCGAGTATTTTGCGCGTTCCTCCCGATTCGTTTTGCCAACTCGCAGCGAAATCTTCTACTTTCCTGAACACCATGTATGCTTCCGCCATGTTCCTCTCCTGGGATTGTTTTGTAACGATTTCCCGGCAACGTCACATCTGCCTCTGTCAGCCTCGCTGCCGTGACTTGCTGTACGCAACAGCGCCAACGGAAGTTGGCGTCTGTGCAAATACCTACGCATCTTAACGCCGCTATTCGGGCGAGTCAATCACATTTGGCGACGAATTGACAACCCCCGCCGACTTGGCGAGTGCGGGGCACCACAACGCTTCGTGGCGCATGAGTAGTCTCGGCTCGAGCAAACAGGAACCCGCAAAGAGCGCCCTACCCGCGGGCTGGCAACCCTGAACAGATTCGCTTGTTCTGCGCGGGAGTGCATTTTTGTTGCGCCCTGCGACTCACTCCCTATATTCACGCCGGAGAGTTGGCTGAGCGGTCGAAAGCGGCGGTCTTGAAAACCGTTGTCCCCTTACAGGGACCGGGGGTTCGAATCCCTCACTCTCCGCTTCATAACCTGTTGTATCATAAATGATTACGATCAATTTGATGGCTTACGGAGAATGAATCTCTCACCTCAGAGCGACATAAGACCTTAAGCTTGGCGAGATACCATTCAACAGATCAAGCATTCGATCGCGTGCATCAACATTGACTGTTGAGTTAGAAGGGACGGGAGTTCGATTCCCCTCTACCAAAAGAAGACCTGTCATGGTCGCAAAGGGTTTTGGTCTATTTAGCTACTGACCATTGTCAAATTCGATTGGCTTTTCCTTGTTCTTCTTCGATGATGTCCCGAAATGGTATATGAGACCGGCATAGAATAATCTCGCATCACGAGTAGTTTTCGCATCGCGGTTCAGCCCGAGTGTACGCAGTTCTATTCGCTGGCTGCGGGTTTTGAAGACGTCCGAAATGGTCACAACAAGTGACAGCTTTTCGTCAAGCAGATTGTGCCTCCCGCCAATGTTCATTACAAAACTTGGCAAGTATTTACCCTGTGGAGTTAATCGGGATGAGCGATAATTTGAATTCATTTGCAGCACTGTGTTGGGATTGAATTTCAGATTGATATTGAAGTTGCCAGTCGATGAAATGATCGATTTGTTGTTACCAAAGCCAATATTCGAAGCATCGATGGTGCTGCGAAAAACGCTGGCGTTAATATCGGCGTTGAGGTGTTGACCAATCGAACCGTTGACAATCAGCTCCAGGCCCGCCGACTGATCGTTGGAAAGATTCGCCTCGGTGGTCTGTAATATCGAATCATGAACCACTTCAGTTACAGAGGTGAAACCATTATATCTGTAGCGGTAATAGAGAGACGGGATTATTGAGAGATTATCATTGCGCAATTGCCAGCCAAATTCGATGGAATGAATGTATTCCGGCAGAAGGTGGGGATTGCCAACCCTGACATTTAGAGGATCCTGATACTCAGGAAATGGATTGAGATCTTCGCCTTCCGGGCGATTTGTGCGGCGACTGTAATTGAGCTGTAACTCCGAAATTGTGCTTAGTTGATAGGCCAGGTGTAAAGAGGGATAGAAACTTGAATAGTCTTTTCTAAAGAAAGAGTCGGTAGTCACGAGATTAGCCCGGTTTTGCACATATTCGAAGCGAAGTCCTCCGAGAAAACTGAACTTCGACGAAGAGCGCCTAAAAGTCCCGTATAGAGCGTCAATATATTGGTCAAACAGAAAACGGTTGATTTTGGCAACGTCGGTTACGAAAACCTTTCGATCATTGTCAAAATACGATGCACGAATATCGGAGTCCTGTTTTCTCACCTCATGACTGAAACCGGTCTCGACGGTAACATTTTTCGAGATTGGATTGTCATACTCTATCGACAGTTGATCTTGTCGTTCTCCCTGTTTGACCAGGGTGTTATCATAACTGGGTATCTGAACCGGGAGCGAATAGACGTTGGTGTAATGATTGTCCTCCTGCTCCGGTTGATCGGACCTATTATATTCAGCATGAAGCTTATGATCTTCCTTGGCAAATGAGTGATCATAGTAAATGGTTGCTTCATCTTCCCTTTCATATTCAGGGTCATACCGGTTGCGACTGAGATCGCCCGAGATCATTCCCTCATTATTGTGGACTATTGTCCTGGAAGTCGCAGTCCGCGTGAAGCTCTTGTAAAAGTAATTCCCGGATATCCCCAGACGATTCCTTTCATCCAGGTTGTAATCAATACCCAGCGTGGCAATATGCGAAAGCGGCCGGTCGAGTATCGCTTCATCCTGATCATAATAGCTGCTCGTGTCTATCCCCTGATAGTAATAGCGGCGTCCGTCGACGGAATGACGATTGCGGTTATCTTTGCGAAGTCCGTAACTCCCGAAGATGTTGAAGTGCCCCGGATTGTAGTTCAGGCTGAGATTGCTGTTATATCGGCTATTGAAACCGCCGTTAGCCGATACAGTACCCCCAAATCCGGCTTGTGTGTATTTCTTTAGCACAAGATTGATAATGCCTGACGTCCCGTCAGGTTTGTATTTGGCGGACGGATTAGTGATTACCTCGATTCTCTCGATCGAATTCGCGGGCATTTGCTGAAGAACATCAGCGCGGGTCTTGCCCATCAGCGGAGATGTCTGCCCGTTTATCAAGATCAGTACATTACTGGAACCCCTTAGGCTCACATTGCCATCGATGTCCACGGACACCGACGGACTATTCTGAAGTAACTCGCTCGTTGAACCGGCCTGACCCATTACATCCTTGTCAATGTTATATACTTTCCGGTCTATGGAATTGTTGAACGTCTCCTTCTCCCCTTCTACAGTGATTCCCTTCATCTTCAAGATGATTTCGATCATTGAGAACATTCCAAGGTTTTGCGTCATGTGCTGGGGATCGATTGAGATGGCCCCAGACTTGATATCCGCATACCCGATACAACTCAAGACCACGTAGAAATCGCCACTCGGAATATGAGTTAGAGTGAATTTGCCTTTGGCATCGGTCATGGTCCCAGATACAATCGAGCTGTCGGCCCGAGCTAACAAGACCACGCTGACATTTCCAATTGGCTGATGCGTTGATTTTGACGTTATCGAACCCGTGAGCGTGCCATTATTGGTGCTCTGAGCGAGAAGGCTACTTGATAATAGCAACATACTGACCAGAAAGACAAAATGACTGACACGATACATATTAGACCTTTGAGACCTTGCGTTTAGTTTATGAATCCTATTGAAACCGAAAACACGGGGTGTAGATATGAAAAGATTATGAAAAGAACATGAAAATGGTAGTTCACCGCATGGCAATGAGTTGGAAAACCGGGAATGAACGAATCCCCGTCTCCCGGAAATAAGCTCTCCACCATCAGCAATCGTGAAGTGTTGACCGTCCTTTCAAAACGCTTCCATCTGTGCAATTCCATTGAAATCCATAGCAGCGTAACCATTCACTCCTCAGCAACTGAGAGTCTTGAAGTCTACTTCATGAGCAAAATTGCAAAACAAAACTAATCCGTTTGCGTCGGGTCTTGTATAATGATCTGTTGTTGAAATCCATATTTGGCAGTTTTGGATCTTGAACCTATGCAGGTTAAGTCAGGAATGTTTATGAAAGCACATGTTCGACTCTGGTTAATCGTTTGTCTTGTAGTGCTCACTTGTTCTGTGCTCACCGCACAGGGCAATTCGGCATCCGGCTATCATTTGATAAAGAGGATCACACTTGGAGGAGAAGGTGGTTGGGATTGTCTCTCAGTTGACACCCAGGGGCATCGTCTTTTTATATCACGATCAACCCACGTGATGGTGGTTGATGAAGATTCCGGCAAGGTAATTGGTGATATCGCCAACACGGCGGGAGTTCACGGCATTGCCGTGGTTTCTGAAGTGGGCAAAGGATATACAAGCAACGGGCGTGACTCCAGTGTGACCATCTTCGATCTCAAGACTCTCAAACCGCTCGAACAAGTCAAAGTCGGGAGTAACCCAGACATCATCATTTATGATCCGGCGTCCAAGCGCGTGTTTACTTTCAACGGGGGAAGTCGAGATGCGACGGCGATTGACACAAAGGACGGAAAGGTGGCTGGAACGATCGCGCTTGATGGTCGTCCCGAGTTCGCAATTGCGGATGAGTTGGGTCATATTTATGTCAATTTGGAAGATAAGAATCAGGTCGTGTCTTTTGATTCCCGCAAGCTGAGCATTGAAAGCCGCTGGCAGCTGGCGCCGGGTGAAGAACCAACAGGCATCGCCATGGATCGCCAACACAAGCGACTCTTTGTAGCATGCGCGAATAATCTCATGGTTGTCATGAATTCAGAGAATGGCAAGGTGGTTGCTTCAGTGCCGATCGGCAGCGGCGTTGACGGAATTGCCTTTGATGCAGATAGAGGCTTGGCCTTCAGTTCGTGGTCGACACTGTCGCCACTCAGAGGGGAGCTCGCACGATGGCGTTGGATCCCGTTACACACCGTATATTCACGGTGACTGCTGAATTCGGGGACACCCCTGCACCTACAGCAGATCATCCCCACCCACGCCCCTCAATCGTACCCGGCTCTTTTGTTTTGTTAGAGTTTGGACAGTAGGGCATTCGAGTGAATCAACTGTTCTCAGAATGGGTTTGTTGATATGAACGATCATGAAAAGCTGACGGAATCACACGAAATGATATAGTTCCGACCATCTGAAGCAATTGGGCCTCACCAGAGATTTTCATGGCAATTTCATCTGGCTGCTGTAACTTCCCATGCGGGTAGTCAATATGAAAATACTTTTGATTGAAGATGACCGAAAGGTCGCGGCGGCAATCTACAAGAATCTCAAAGCGGAAAGTTTTGCCGTGGATATTGCTGATGATGGATTGAAGGGGGAGGAATTCGCCTCTATAAGCGAGTACGACGTCATCATCCTTGACGTTATGCTACCGGCACAGGATGGCTGGACAACCTGTGCTAACCTCAGACGCACCAAAATCATGACGCCGATCCTCATGCTCACTGCTCTTGGTGACGTGTCGGACAAAATCAAGGGTCTGGACACGGGTGCTGATGACTACCTGACCAAGCCGTTCCATTTCGGCGAGTTGCTGGCGCGTATTCGTTCACTGGCTCGACGCAAGAGTGAGGTGCGCACAGCGCTTGTTGAGAAATTCGGACTGCGACTCGACATCAACACGCACAAGGCCTTTCGAGAAGGACAAGAGATCACACTCACCGCCAAGGAATTCGCGTTACTTGAACTCTTCATGCTTAACACAGGTCGAATTCTGTCACGCGAGACAATCTCTGAGCACCTGTGGGACATGAACTTCGAACGCCGTAGTAACGTCATTGAATCGTTCGTGAAGTTTCTGCGCCAGAAGATTGATCGTGATTTTGAGAAGCCTCTTATTCACACGGTGCGCGGAGTCGGCTACATGTTTTCGGACCAGCAGCCATGAGAGTCATTCGCTGATATGCTCACCATCAAAGCCAAGATTATCATAGCGTATATGCTCGTATTCGGAATGTTGCTGTGTGTATTTGCCTATTTGATCTACGAGAGCTCGCGGCGTGCGGAAATTGCCAAAATGGATACCCGGCTGGAGAGCCACGCCGACAAGCTCAAGACAGAGATTGAAGAACAAAGCGATGAGAAGCGCTTTCCACAGGCAGGTGAGTTTGGGGATATCGTAACCGATGGCTTGCCCGGTGTCTTGTTTGAAGTCCGAGACAGTGTCGGTGAAGCAGTTCTCAAGGACAGTCTCCTATCCACAAAGCCAATCACATTCGTTACACCGACCCTGATGCCAAGGAAGAAGTTGTCAAGAATCAACATGAATGGTGAAAGGTATCGGGTGCTCGCTACACCTGTCGAGGTTGACGATCGGTATCTATATTCGCTCCTGGTAGCCGCCCCGATGACTGAGGCAGCACGAAATCTCACCCATCTCCGATTACTTTTTCTTATCAGTATTCCTTCGGCACTGGTGCTGGCCTCCATAGCTGCATATCTCATTACTCACTCCGCCTTTCGTCCCATAGCAACAATGGTCGCCACGGCACGGCAGATTTCTGCAAGTAATCTTGACCAGCGGTTGTTGGTTCCTGCGGCAAATGACGAAATTCGGCAACTTGCGGAAACGCTGAACGGCATGATTGAGCGAATCGACAGCGCCTTTAGTGCTCAGAAACAATTCATTGCCGACGCTTCTCACGAACTGCGCACACCACTGACCATCATCTACAGTGAGCTTGAATTTGCCAAACGAAGAGTGGACGACGAAGAGACTAATGAGAGTCTGCAGAATTCACTGTCGGAAATTGATCGTCTGGCTCGTATGAGTGAAAGTCTGCTTCTCCTGGCCCGACTTGATTCTTCAGCTTCCCTGATGACGTTTTCGCCCGTTAGACTGGATGAACTTCTGCTGGAGTGTGTTCAATTGGTCAATAAGATTGCCGAACAGAAGGGGATCCAAATCAAAGTGCATGTCGATGAAGCAGTGGAGATCCAGGGGGATAGTGAAAGGTTAAAGGGAGCGCTTCTCAATCTCCTCGATAATGCAGTCAAGTACTCTCAAGTCGGTGGCGAAGTCGGAGCTTCTCTCAGCATATTGACATCCCCCAGCAGGGTGGCACAGATCATTGTGGCTGATAATGGTCCCGGTATTTCTCCTGGCGATCTGCCGCATGTATTCGAACGTTTCTACCGTGCCAGTTCAAATCGAGGCGAAAGCTCCGGCAGTGGCTTGGGACTGGCGATTGCTCAGCGAATCATCTCACTTCACGATGGCAGCCTTGTAGTTGGCAGCAAGCTTGGCAAGGGGACGGTCTTCACGTTGACTCTGCCCGTTTCTTGAGGCTGTTTGTGCCAGACCGAAACATCCCTCAAATATTCCCGCTGTTTTCATCGTGGTTTCATCTTCTCCGCGTATACAGGGAAGATTACGCTTAGATCACGCCGGAGAAGCGCCGGAGACTAACAGGGCAATTGGCTTCGAGAAATTCACTGAAATGCCACAAGTGACTGAATGGTAGAGACTGTCTGATAACGAGAACGAGGAGACTCGGTTCTCACAAAGCAACCCTTTGCTGCGAGGAGCAATTCATGTTTTCCACAAGATCAAACGGAAGTCTAATGCTGACTGCGATTGTAGTGCTACTACTTGGCATGAGCAGTATGTCGTTCGCCAAGGAAGGAAAAGAAGCCAAGGAAGAGAAAAAATTCGACAAGAAGGCATGCTGCCGGCATCGGTGAAGGCGACTATCAGCACAGATTACCCGCAAGGAAAGATCAAGAAAGCGGAGAAAATAACGCGCGGTACTACTACTGAATTTGAGATCAAAGTGGTAACCGGCAAGGAGAAAACTGAAGTAGTCTTGGATAGCGCCGGTAAGGTAATCAAGACCGAGAAGGTGGGTGCCAAGGACGAGAAGGACGAAGAAGACGAAGATTAGGGCAGGGATTAGACTACCTTTGAAAACAGCCCGGGCAGTTCCTGAACGATGGCGAACTGCCTGGGCTGTTGAAGCAGGCTGGTTCGTCTACAGTTATGAATGACATTCTGAAAAGAACACTCCTTTCTATCTGCCTACTGCTGCTGCTTTGGCCAGTTACCAATGCCCAAAATGTCCTGACACTCGACCAATGCCTTGAACGTGCCAGGAGTAACAGCCTTCGCTTACGTCAAGCGGACGATGCAATTCGAAAAGCCGAAATTGCGCGATCAGAATTATCTTCGACCGCCCTGCCATCGGCGAGGATTGATGTCGGCGCCAGTTTCGCTCCGGCTTCAAAGCACTTCGGATATGACCCGGCCGCTTCCAACGAGGGACAGTTGAACGGACAGATAGTAGTCGAGCAGTCAATTTATGACGGCGGGGTACGTAGTCTCAAGGCTACGCGGTTGAGACTGGAGCGCGACCGCCTGTCAGGCGTAAAGCAATCGGTTGAGCGCGATGTGCGCTTTGCCGTCAAACAACTCTTCATCGAGACGTTGCGCGCTCAGGTGGAAGCTGACTTGAGACGCGCAAGCGTGCAGCGACTTGCCGAATATAGAGAGCTCGTGAAACAATTGATGGCTGCGGGTAGCGCCAATTACACGGACTTCATCAAGACTCAAGTTGAACTCACGACTGATTCTCTGTCGCTTCGGAAAGCCGAAGAGGTGGTCGCAATTACAAAATACGAACTTGCCGATCTCATGGGAGCACCCACCGACACAGGCTTCACAGCCGCAGGCTCTCTGGACGATATGGTTGCTGCTCTATCTGCGGCAGGAGTGATCGGGACTGGATTGGAAACGACATCGAGTCTTGATGTTCAGCTTGCCGATTTCGATGCGCGCACCGGTGAAATCGACGTCAAATTGACAAGACACGAGCGTTGGCCGGTTATTTCCGCATTTGCCGACGCCGGACTGCTCACAACAGGACAGAATCTCCGGCTGCCGGCAGCGGATAGGGCAAGCATCATCGGGTACTCGGCAGGTATTAGTCTCCAATTGCCGTTGTTTGATTGGGGAGCGAACCGATACCGGATACAACAGCAAGAGATAACGAACGATTCCTTGAGGCTCGAATTGACATCCGTGCGTCGATCGATCGCTCTGGAGATTCGTAAGGCAAACTCACAGCTTGCAAATGCGGCCAAGCGACTTGGATCAGTTCGCGCCAATGTTGCGGCAGCAGAGGACAATTTCCTGCTGACCAAGGCAAGCTTCGTCTCCGGCGGGACGCTGGCACTGGAGGTCCTTAACGCACAACAACTGTTTACGGAAGCCAAGCTTGCCGAACTCGAAACGGTTGCCGAAGTCGCAACACTTGCGGCCACGATAGAAGAGCTGACAACCCATTAGAGGATAATCTATATGAGAAAACACCGTTTAGCCTTCCTGGCCTTGCTTCTGCTGCTTGCAAGCATTGCAGGTTGCTCAAGTAGTCGTTCCGCAGAAGAGGGGAATTCGTCGATCAGTCCCATCGTGGCTGTGAAGGTAGCTGAGATTAAATCGGCTGATATTCCGGTTACGCTAACCGCTTTGGGCAAGACCAATGCATTGAGGGAAGAGAAAATATTCAGCCCGATCACCGGCAAAATCCTCTCTTTGAAGGCGATTGAGAATGTGACCGTTCACAAGGGTGATGTGATAACAATGATCCGCACCAAAGAATCTCAAGCAGCGATTGACGGCGCCGAAGTCCTAATCCGGTCGGCCTCAACCGTGCAACAAAGATCCGCAGCGGAACGCGCACTCCTGCTTGCTGATTCGACGCAGACGGTGGTTATCGTGCGGGCGAGTTCAGAGGGCATCGTTTCACTACGTAACGTTAGCGAGGGCGAACTGGTGAACGAGGGAGCCGAATTGGTTTCGATCGTCGATTTATGGACACTCGAGTTTATCGCCGAAACACCGGTGCATGAGTTGGCGAAGTTGCATACCGGGCAAGGAGCCATGGTGACGCTTACGGCGCTCCCGAACGTGGAACTTATGAGTACAGTCTATGCCATCAATTCGCAGACTGATCCGGAAAGTCAGACTGCCACAGTTCATCTGCGCTTCGCGAACCTTCCACAGCAGACAAGCAGCCTTCTTCGAACCGGCATGGTCGGCTCAGTTCAGATAACGATTGCAACCCGTCGAAACGCATTACTGGTGCCACGAACTGCCTTGTTGCGCAATGATGAGACCGACAGTTACTCCCTGGTCACAATCTCTGCAGATTCTCTGGCAAAAGCGATTGCGGTTACGGTCGGGATCATGACCGATTCACTGGCCGAAGTAAGTGCGGAAGGTCTTGCTGCCGGTATGAGCGTCATTGTTGAAGGACATTACGCTCTCGAAGATTCGACAAGAGTAACAGTCACGAGTTCGCAGAGACAATGACACTCTTTGACTATGTCCAGCGCCACGCAAAGGCGTTCTTGTTTACAGTCACGGTGCTTGCCATCTCCGGCGTCGCCCTGTATTTCGGGATGCCGGTATCGTTGTTTCCGGACATCATTTTTCCGCGCCTGGTGATTCTCGCTGATAACGGCGAGCAACCCCCGGACCGCATGCTGGTTGAAGTAACGCGCCCTCTTGAGGAGATTGCTGGCGCCGTCCCTGGGGTCAGATTCGTGCGCTCCATCACCAGTCGTGGATCGACCGAGATATCGGTTGGGCTCGACTGGGGCACCGATGTGCCAAAAACGCTTCAGCTGCTCCAGAGTCGTATCGCCGCCGGAAGCAGTTCGCTGCCATTGACAGCTTCGATTGAAACCGAGCAAATGAGCTTCGCAGTGTTCCCGATTCAGGGATACAGTCTGACATCAGACACACTCAGCCAGGTCGAGCTACGTGACATCGCGCTCTATCAAATTCGGCCCGCGTTGATGCTTGTTTCCGGTGTGGCCAAGATCGAGATCACCGGAGGTGATACTCGGGAATTTGCCGTTACGGTCTCTCCGGAGAAGCTGGCGGCATTTCGCCTTAGCGCAAACCAGGTTGCCGATGCAATTGAGAAGAGGAACCAGATTTCCGCCACGGGTCTAGTGGACAACAACTATCAGATATATCTTTCGCTCGTCTCAGGCCTATTGAAGAATACCGATGACGTAGATTCGGTGATTGTCGCAGTGAGAGGCGGCGTCCCTATCCGCGTAGCCGACGTAGCCGACGTGCGCCCCACGGTTGCTGACAGCTACATCCGGACCACGGCACATGGCAAAGATGCGGTACTCATCAGCATAATCAAACAGCCTAGCGGTAGCACTGTCCAAATAGGAAAGGATGTCGATGCGGCTGTTTCCCTCCTCCATCTCCCGTCAGGAGCAAGGTTCGAAAATTGGTACGACCAGTCGAATTTCATTGACAGTTCGATCAAAAGCACACGCGACAGCATCATCTTTGGCATAATCCTCTCCACGATCATCCTCATGATATTTCTGCGCAGTTGGCGCCTGATGCTGGTTATGGCTCTGATAGTGCCTTCGACCATCGCGATGACTTTTGTCTTTCTCCATCTGGTCGGAGAGACGGTTAACATCATGACTTTGGGAGGAATCGCCGCCGCGGTAGGATTGATTATCGACGACGCAATTGTTGTGATCGAAAACACGTTTTCTCATTTCCGACGCAAATCGTTGGCTCATTCGGCTGGCAGGTCGGCCTTAACTCCAGCAATTGATTCGTCATTGAAAGAGTTGCTACCGGCAATTATCGGCTCAACGCTAAGTACCGTGGTTATCAATATTCCACTTGCCTTTCTTGGGGGCGTCACCGGCGCCTTCTTCAAATCCTTGTCAGTGACGATGATCTTCGCTTTGCTGATCTCGGGCGTGCTCTCAGTCACACTGGCGCCGCTGCTGGCAACATTCGTCCTGAGTGAACGCGACATACAGCGCGAGGTAGCACGGGAGAACCGGACATCCAAGTATGGGGCGTGGTACGCGCGGTTGATGAGAAGGATTCTGCGATTTCGTCTGGCCGCCATTCCAGTGGCACTCGTGATCTTGGGTCTGACGTACTTTCTTTACGGCCACGTTGGTAGCGAGTTTATGCCTGCTATGGACGAAGGCACATTTGTACTTGACTACAACTCCCCACCGGGCACATCACTGGCAGAGACAAACCGAATGCTCATGCAGATCGAGGGAATCCTGATGACGATTCCAGAAGTTGAATCCTACTCTCGGAGAAGCGGCACCCAACTGGGGTTCTTTCTAACGGAACCAAACAATGGGGATTTCCTGATCAAGCTGAAGGAAAAGCGATCCAGAAGTATTGACGAAGTGATTGCTGGGGTACGCAGAAAGGTTGAATCATCACTGCCAGCATTGAGGATCGAGTTCGGACAATTGATGATGGACGTGATCGGTGACTTGACTAATAATCCTCAACCGATCGAGGTCAGAATCTTCGGAGATGACATCGGTTTGGTACAGCAGAAAGCGAAAGAGGTCTGCAAGCTCATCGAGACCGTACCCGGAGTTGTAGATGCATTCGATGGCATCGTGATTTCGGGTCCGTCGCTAGTGTCTCGTCCCAGAGATATCTTGCATAATTAGTTTGAGGGTTTTAGCTTTCTTTTGAAGGAAAGGAAGGAAGCTATGACTCTTGGTCGTCCGA
>JAPLUP010000075.1 GCA_026397575.1 Candidatus Zixiibacteriota bacterium | reverse complement strand
CTACTCTAAGAGTCCACGGCAAACTGATTGCCCTGAACACCGATCCGCTTAGTAAAGATGGGATGAACGAGATTATTGCGCAAGTCCTGTCACCGGAGCAACAGAAGCGCTTCAACGCCCGAAACGAAATGGACTTGGCGTTGTCAGTGACCAAGCTGGGGCGTTTCCGTATCAACCTCTATCGTCAGCGCGGCACCTCCGGTATCGCCATTCGCGCGGTCAACACATCGGTGCCGACTTTTGAGGAACTTTGTCTTCCCGATTCGATTCGCGACATCTGTGAAGCTCGGCGTGGGTTGGTGATTGTAACCGGCACAACCGGTTCCGGTAAGTCGACGTCGCTGGCGGCGATAATCGAGCAAATCAATTCAACGCGCTCCGAAAATATCCTGACGATCGAAGACCCGATCGAGTACATCTACAAGGACAAAAAATCGGTTATTGCCCAGCGCGAGGTGGGCGCCGATACCGAGAACTTCGGCGCGGCGCTACGGCATGCGTTCCGTCAGGACCCGGATGTGATTTTGATCGGAGAAATTCGTGACGCCGAAACAATGTCGATTGCGTTGGCGGCGGCGGACACGGGACATCTGGTGCTGACGACGTTGCACACGATGAACGTGGTCGAAACGATTTCCCGTATCATTTCGTTCTTCCCGCCGCACCAGCATCAGCAAATCCGACTGCTACTGGCGGGCACGCTCAAGGCGATTGTCTGCCAACGTCTATTGCCGCGTTCCGATCAGCCGGGACGAGTGCCGGCGGTGGAAATTATGATTTCGACCGGCGCGATTCGTGACGCGATCATTGATCCGATGAAGACGTCACAGGTGATCGAATTTGTCGAACAGGGCGCCGTGCAATATGGAATGCAGTCCTTCGACCAGTCGATCATGAAGCTCTACCGTCTGGGCGTGATCTCGTATGAGGACGCCATGCGCAGTGCCACCAATCCGGATGATTTTGACCTGAGGGTTAAGGGTATTACGGCGGCATCGGATCAGGCCTGGAGCCCGGTGGGGGCGGATAAGAAGTTTTAGTGGCTCAATTGGCATCAGCTTCATTTCCTCCCAGATCGGCTTGGAGCTGAAGGCGCAAAAGAGCCCTCACCCGAAACCCTCTCCAGCAAAGAGGGGAAGTCGGTGAAGGTTGCCATAGGAAACCGTGGTTTGCAGTTCGCCGCGGCAAGAAGGAACTGGAGAAAGATTGTTCAAGAAGATTCTGATCGCCAACCGTGGCGAGATTGCCTTGCGGATTATCCGCGCCTGCCGGGAATTGGGCATTCCCACAGTAGCCGTCTATTCACAAGCAGATGCTGATTCACTTCATGTCCGGTTCGCCGACGAAGCGGTCTGTATCGGCCCGGCCAGATCAGCCGAGAGTTATCTCGATCCCAAACGCATTATCGCCGCGGCCGAGATTACGGGCGCGGAGGCGATTCATCCCGGATATGGCTATCTGGCTGAGAACGCTGATTTTGCAGAAATCTGCGGTTCGTGTGGGCTAGTGTTTATCGGTCCGCCACCGGAGGCGATTCGCGCGATGGGAGACAAGGTTCATGCCAAGCAGACGATGAAGGCAGCCGGTGTACCGGTAATCCCCGGAAGCGAGGGGGGCGTCGCCGACGCGATTGTCGCCAAGAAAATAGTTGTCGAAATCGGTTCCCC
>JAPLUP010000191.1 GCA_026397575.1 Candidatus Zixiibacteriota bacterium | reverse complement strand
CCTCGCACCCTCAACGACCGGCGTGCCGATACTGTTCTCGTCGCCACCGATCATCAGGACTTTATCAAATTCGTGACTGCCTCCCGGTTGGCCAACTAACATCGGCACCTTGACTACGTCACCTTCTTCCACCCGGAACTGCAGGCCGGCTGTCTCAACGATTGCATACATAAGACTGTTACTCCCTTCACAAGAAAACGAGAAATAAACTTTCCATAATAATGGAAAGACAGCCATTGTCAAGCGGAATGTGACGTACACCGATGCTTAACAGTCTATCACTCTTAAACATACGCAGCCCAAGAAGTTCCAAAAAACGTCTGTGACAGCGATTGACGCAACTTCCTTTTGTGATACATTGTGGCTGTGGCAGATTTTAAGTTAGTCTCCAAATACCAGCCGCGTGGCGACCAACCACAGGCCATCGCCAAACTGACACAGGGGGTGCTGGCCGGAGATAAATATCAGACCCTGCTGGGGGTGACCGGTTCGGGCAAGACGTTCACGATGGCGAATGTCATCAAGAACATCGGCAAACCGACCCTTATTATTTCGCACAACAAGACACTGGCGGCACAATTGTATGGTGAGTTCCAGGCGTATTTCCCCGACAACGCGGTCGAATTCTTCATCAGCTACTACGACTACTATCAGCCGGAAGCCTATATGCCGGCGACCGACACCTACATCGAGAAAGACACGTCGATCAACGAGAACATCGATCGCTTGCGATTGCGCGCTACCAGTTCGTTGCTCGAACGAGATGATGTGGTCATCGTCGCCTCCGTGTCGTGCATCTACGGCATCGGCTCGCCGACCGAATACAAGAACATGTTGCTGCTGCTGAAAATCGGCGAGGAAACCGAACGCAACAGCATTCTGCGACGGTTAATTGACATCCAGTATACTCGCAACGATATCGATTTTTCGCGCGGGCATTTCCGCGTGCGCGGTGACACGATCGAGATCTTTCCGGCCTACGAGGTTATTGGCGTGCGCGTTGAGATGTTCGGTGATACGATTGACCGCATTCGCACTTTCAATCCGCTCACCGGCGATACGGTCCAATCTGAGATCGAAAGAATTGCGATTTATCCGGCCCGACATTTTGTTACCGGTTCGGACACGGTGCAACGGGCTGTCGCAGGTATACAGGAAGAACTCCGGCTGCAGCTGGCGGAGTTCCGCGCTCACGACAAGCTGCTGGAAGCTCAACGACTGGAATCGCGCACGCTGTATGATCTGGAAATGTTGCGTGAAATCGGATACTGCACCGGCATCGAGAATTACTCACGCTGGTTTTCCGGTCGGGCGCCGGGCGAGCGACCCTACACGTTGATCGACTTTTTCCCGTCCGATTTTCTGCTGATTATCGATGAATCGCACCAGACCACCCCGCAGATCAAGGGGATGTACGCGGGCGATCGCTCTCGCAAGGAAGTATTGGTCGCACATGGCTTCCGGCTTCCGTCAGCGCTTGATAACCGACCGCTAGTCTATGACGAATTCGTCCAGTTGATCCCGCAAACGATCTATTGCTCGGCAACTCCTGGTGATCTGGAGCTGGAGAATTCCGGTGGCGTGGTGGTGGAGCAGATTATCCGACCGACCGGATTGGTTGATCCCATGGTCACGATCAGACCGGTCGAAGGGCAAATCGACGACCTGATCAAGGAGATCCGCAAGTGTGCGGCCTCCGGGCAGCGAGTTCTGGTCACGACACTCACCAAGCGGATGGCGGAGGACTTGGCAGACTATCTGGCGCGCCTGAACATTCGGGTACGGTATCTGCATTCGGAGATCAACACAATTGAGCGGACAGAGATCCTGCGTGATCTGCGCCTGGCGGAATTTGATGTATTGGTTGGTATCAACTTGCTCCGCGAAGGACTTGATTTGCCGGAGGTGTCACTGGTTGCCATTCTGGACGCCGACAAGGAAGGATTCTTGCGCTCGGAGCGTTCCCTGATGCAAACAGCCGGCCGCGCGGCGCGCAACGTTGACGGTGAAGTGATTATGTACGCTGACACCATCACCAACTCAATGAAAAAAATGATTGCCGAAACCAATCGTCGTCGCCAGATTCAAGTTGATTACAACCGGGAACACGGTATCATGCCGGAGACCATTTACAAGACGCGAGAGGAGATTCTCCAGGCAACCCGCTTTGCCGACAGCAAAACCGTAGAGACCCAGAAGATGTTGTTGCCGGATTTTTTCGAGGAAATGACTGTCGAGGACAAGACTGCGTTTCTGATCCAGCAGATGGAGGCGGCCGCCAGAGAGTTGGAGTTTGAACGCGCCGCCGAGTTGCGAGATCGAATTGAGGGACTCAAAGAAGGCGTCAAACGCAAGAAAACAAGAAAATAGGCGATTGAACAAAATGGCCAATCGGTCGTCTAAATGATAAAACAAGAGGTGCGGACATGTCGTTTGGAAGAAAGATACTGGTCATAACCGTCTCGGTCGTGGTGGCGCTTGGGGCCGGCTGCAGCGACAAGACATCGGATTACGAGAGGACCGATCTGTATCAGATAACTCAGCTACTGACCCGTGACGCGGTGGCTACGTCGATCTACCCCCAAGTCTGGCTCGATGTCACGAATCGGGCTTTGCAGACAACCTCGGCAGCCTTGGGCGCCGAATCGATCACACCGCAGGATTACTGGGTGGAAATCGTATCACACAAGCGTACGATCCCGTCAGCCACCGATTCCTGCCTCGCGGATGATCTCAACCAAGACAATCCCTGTGCGGAGATTCAGGTTGACGCAAGCAGGAGAGCGCATGTCAGAAATGCGACTATAATGGATTCACTGGTGTGCCGGTATCACATCATTGACGCCGTCACGCAGTCTGTTACAATCAAGAACGTTACGTACTTTGAGAACCTGTTTGCCATGATGGCGAAATTCAACCCGGATGACGCTGCCTATCGCGGCTGGTCGTTGTATGCCATCAGTGGTCACTGGCAGCGTTCCTCAAACAACGCCGCATCGCCGGTTCTCGACTCGGTTGTCCTTGAATGGGCCGACCAGAGGCTGGTCTCGCGTCCCAAGGTGAAATCCGCCTATCTGCCAGTGCAGCAGATTCCGCACATCAGCCGCAGCGAGCCGGTGACGGTCGATGTCTATGCCAATACTGTTGATGAGGGTCTCGTTCCGGAAGACATTTACGTACATTACGAGATAAACGGGGTGATGAAGCACTTCGCGATGGAGGACCTTGGCGACGGACATTTCTATAGCGACATAGCTGAGAGTTCGGCGGGGGAGGCTGGAATCTGCAGCCAGATTGTGATCGAGGCGTTTCACCCGGTGGCGTTGCGTGATGCGAATCCGAACACCTTCGGCAATTTCATCTGGGCGATCTCGTATCGCGTTAGCGAATAGTACTGTTGAAAAGACCCTGATCGTGTTATTGCGAGGAGTGCGAGGAGGTGATGTAGGGTGTGGAGCACGACGAAGCAATCTCGATTTACGCTCTTTCGATGCAGCGCGCAGATTGCTTCGTCGTCATTGCCCCTCCCCTCTCTCACCCGCTCTGACTCCTCGCAATGACAATTCCGAGGTTCTTCAACAGTCACAATAGAGCGCAATCCGGTCAGCCCCGCTCGCTCGCTTCAAATAGCTGGCACGTTCAGCGCTACTCCCCAACTCTTCCAATCCCGGAAGACTTCACCTTACATTAATGCGGCCTTGGGAAGTTCCTGAAGTTTCTCTACGCCTACGAGTGCGATGTCGTTCCGAGGCTTCAACCCTCTCAGGTTTTTCTTTGGCAGGATGACCTTCTGAAATCCGAGCTTTGCAGCCTCGGCTATGCGGCGTTCAGCGTAAGGCACGGCGCGAATTTCGCCCGACAGACCGACTTCACCAATCAGTACTGTCTGCGGCTGCACCGGTATATCTTCAACAGATGATATCAGAGCCGCAACCAGTCCTAAGTCCAGCGCCGGATCATCGATTTTGAGTCCTCCCGCGAGGTTGACGAACACGTCGCGCTGGCCGAACTGTATCCGCTGCCGCTTCTCCAGGATCGCGAGCATCAAAGCCAACCGACGGGAGTCATAGCCGGATGACACTCGCTGCGGGAAACCGAAGTTAGTTTGAGTTGCCAGAGCTTGTATCTCCAACAGGAGTGGACGCTGTCCTTCGACGGCAGTGACCACGGCACGACCGGGAATATCTTCGGGATATTCGTTCAAAAACAACTCGGATGGATTGCCGACCGCGAACAATCCTTCTTCACCAATCTGAAAAATGCCGATCTCCGAGGCCGGACCAAAGCGGTTCTTCTTGACGCGCAGTAACCTGAACCAATTGTGGCTCTCACCTTCAAAGTATAGCACCACATCGACGAGATGTTCAAGAATCTTCGGTCCGGCTATCGCGCCGTCCTTGGTAATGTGGCCGATCAGCACCAGCGGCATCTCGCCACGTTTGCAGAAATCGACCAACTCCGCTGCCGTGGAACGTATCTGGCTGACGGTGCCGGGAGCGGATTCCAGTTCGGGATCGTACAAAGTCTGCACTGAATCGATAACCACGACTGCCGGCTTGATTCGATCAATCAGAGCATAGATTTGCGGTAGTTCGCGCACAGCGGCAATCTGCAAAAGCTCACTCTGGATGCCGACCCGTTTGCCACGCATGCCGACCTGTTGGGTCGATTCCTCGCCGGTGCAATAGAGCGCATTCAGATTCTGGCTCGCCAGCCCGCCCGCTACCTGCAGCATTAGAGTTGATTTGCCGATTCCCGGTTCGCCCCCGATGAGAATTGACGAATCAGGGACGAGACCGCCGCCAAGCAGCAGATCAAACTCATCAATGCCGCATTGGATCATCGGCTGTTGCCGCGAATGGCATCTGGTTATAGGAGTGGCGCCAGTCCCGGGAGCAACACTACGATTTTTCGGCTTTGCAGCCGTCACCTTTTCTTCGATGATAGTATTCCACTCACCGCAATCGGG
>JAPLUP010000578.1 GCA_026397575.1 Candidatus Zixiibacteriota bacterium | reverse complement strand
AGGGGCGCGATTGTCGCGCCCTTATTCTTTGGCCGGTACTGTCTATCATCAGAGCCAGGGATAGTAATGCGTAAGCTCGAAGTGTGAGACGTGAATCCGGTAGCGGTCCCATTCTGTTAGCTTGGTGGCGATCAGACTGTTAAAAATGTGCTCGCCGAGCGTTTCCAGTACCAAGTCTGATTTCTCGAAAGCTCGAATTGCATTCTCAAGTGAATCCGGCAGTGAATCGATTTTGCGGCGCTTACGTTCAGTGGCGTTCATCTCGAAGATATTGTCTTCGACTGGGGGCACCAACGGGTAGTTCTTCTCGATGCCTTCCAGCCCTGCTGCCAGCATCAGAGCAAATGCCAAATAGGGGTTACAGGCCGGATCGGGTGATCGCAGTTCAATACGAGTGGCTTTTTCTTTGCCCGGGCGATACATCGGAATGCGGATCAGCGACGAGCGATTGCGTTGTCCCCAGGAAATGTAGCAAGGGGCTTCATATCCGGGTACCAAACGCTTGTAAGAGTTTACCCACTGGTTGGTAACCAGAGTCAGTTCCTTCACATGCTTCATCAGTCCGGCAATGTAAGCCTTTCCCGTATCCGAGAGATTATATTGGTCATCTTTTTGGAAAAACGCGTTGGAATCACCTTGAAACAGCGACTGGTGACAGTGCATGCCGGAACCATTTTCGCCAAAGATCGGCTTGGGCATAAAAGTGGCATAAATGCCATTCTCGAGCGCGACCTCTTTGACGATCAGACGGTAGATCATGGCAAAATCGGCCATCTTGAGCGCCTTCTGATATTTGAGATCGATTTCGTGCTGCGACGGCGCCACTTCATGATGCGAGCACTCGACCTGAACTCCTATGGATTCAAGCGCCACAACGGTTTTCTTGCGAACTCGGGCACCCAAATCGATGGTGCCGTAATCGAAATACCCAGCTCGATCTACGAATTCGGGGGTGCTTCCCTGACCATTTTGTTTGAAATAGAAGTACTCGAGCTCGGGGCCGACGTAATAGGTATAGCCCAGATCGGCGGCCTTCTTCAGCACTTTCTTGAGCACATACCGGGGATCCCCCTCGTACGGTTCGCCGTGAGGTGTGGTGATATCACAGAACATCATCGCCACCCGTTCGCCGGCGATTTCCCAGGGGAAAATGCGGAAGGTCTGCAGGTCAGGCCGGGCATTGAGGTCGGATTCTTCGATACGGACAAATCCCTCGATAGATGAGCCGTCGAATCCTTGTCCGTTCACCAGTACTTCGTCAAATTCCGATCTGGTCACAGACATACCTTTCAATTGACCGAGAATGTCCGTGAAGTACAACCGAATGTACTTGACGCCTTCGCGGTCGATCAACTCCCGAACTTGCTCTGCAGTGTAGGTCATTTCACCTCTCCTCTTGCGTAAGAACCGGTTCTAACTTTCCTGACGCCTTCATCCGTGATGCGCAATATATCACCAATTACGTATTCAACACCGGCAAATTTGACCGAAATTCGCCAGACGATGGACCTTTTTGGTCGAATATGGTGCGAAGGCAATACTAGAGCACCTGCGGGCACCCCCGTCCGTCAAAACGCTACTCCGAATCCGATGTGGATATTCCTTCCCGAACGGAGATTGAGCGAGTTCTTGGCAAGATCGACGGTCATCATATTCCCGTCGCGCATTTGTTTTCAACGCCTTTGAGACTCAAACGTCAGTAGATTACGAGAAAGGGTGAGGGCTATCCCGAGACGACTCAGGTCAAGGCAAGTGAATCATCATTTTTCGGAGGTTACTCATGAAGATTATCAGAGTTCTAATGATCATGACAGCGCTATTGGTTGCTGCGGTCTGTTTGGTAAGGTGCTCCGATAGCGGAACCGACTCAGACAATCAGAAGGACTTCGAGGTACGCGAGTGGGGTGTGCTGGTTGGCTGTGCTGCGGATTCTTCGTACTTTCTGACTTCGCGACCTGAAGTGAGTCGGTTGGTAAAACTGCCTGTGATCTACGTTCATTCTCGCAACAAAACTCCCTTCACAGCCAAAGCGACATTTGCGACCGGTGGGCCATCGGACACCTATCCACCTGCTGATATGGGTCAGCGCACTGTCGAGTGGAGAAACGTTACTTTCGGCAACAGCTCTGTGATCAACAAACCTCTCTCTGGTCATGACTACGAGCCGTTGGAGCACATCATTCCGGCGCTGAATAATGTTGACGCCGATATTCTTGAATACAATGGCTGGCTTTCGCGCTTTCTGTTTTATGAAGGCGCTGTGCAATTCCGGAACCGGATTGCCGCATCGTATGATCTCGACAGTCTGACGGCGCATGTGACAAATCAGGGCAATTTCACCGTTTACAATGTCAATCTGGTTGTCAGGATGGAAAATACCTACGGTCCGCTTCCGCAGGCCTATTTCGCACATTGGGATCAACTTGATCCCCAGCAGACAAAGGATGCGCTGCTGGGAGAAGAACCGGCATTCAGCTATCTGGCTGACATGAAAGCACAGGGGTTTTCGCAAAAGGAAGCGGAGTCGTTTGCCGGACTCTGGGAGCCGACCTTTTACTTGGCCAATTCGACGACGGAGCTTTCTAATCTCATCTATCGACTACCTCAGTCAGTGTACGATAGTATTATCACTCTGTCAGTGACTCCAGCACCTGATAAGCTTGTGCGCACACTGTATGTACTGATTCACTCACAAGAATTAGCACCCGATACTGGCGTCGTTGGAAAACTGACTGACATCTGGGAATGGGTGCAAAGCCAGGGCGGTTTTGTCGGCCGGACAATCACCCCTGAAACAGAAGGTTACACCAGAACTCTATACTTCAACAGAGACTGGTCATTTATTGAAGAACGCAATGACACCACATTTCTCGAATCGACCTTTCGTGTATTCACGCGAACCAGAGGAAATTTCACGTACGATGTGGTTCAGATAG
The DNA here is from genome assembly GCA_026397575.1 of Candidatus Zixiibacteriota bacterium. Lineage (GTDB taxonomy): Bacteria > Zixibacteria > MSB-5A5 > CAIYYT01 > CAIYYT01 > CAIYYT01. The sequence continues at coordinate 2,576 of JAPLUP010000578.1, read as the reverse complement.
GAGATTTCATTCCAATGCGAATCACTAGCATCTCAGATTCAACCTTGGAGCTGATGGATGAGTGCAGTGATTGCTACAGCCACATATTCCGGCGTTTACCTAAGTGGTTGAGTCCATAGCTTTCGCTGTCTTTATCTAATAGAATGGATTGGCGCCTGATGTGTGGTCGGTGACGTCAACCACTTCGGCGACTTCCGGAACACGGTCTAAGATCGCCCGCTCGATTCCATGCTTGAGCGTAATACTCGCCGCGCCGCACCCTTGGCATCCGCCTGCCATGCGCAAATAGACGGATGAATTCTTGACATCAATAAGCTCTACAAAACCGCCATGTGCGGAGAGCGCTGGATTGATTTCGCTCTCAAACAACTCTTGAAGCGCACTGCGAATCTGATCATCGGACAAACTTGGCTTTTTCAAGTCGGTAGCCATCAGCGGCTGCCCCGATTTGAATGTCTCACGAATCACCTCGCCAATCTGCTTGCCAAGCACCCCCCACGGTTCCGGCGAGGATTTGGCGATAGTCAGGCTGGAGCCGGTTACGAAAATTTCGCGGACACTACCGGTGGCAAAAAGCGCCTCCAGCAGCGGTGAACCCTTGGCCATCTCAGCACTTTTACAGTTAAACGATCCGCTCGGCAACACCGGCAGGTCGACGGTGAAAATGCAGACCTCCGGGTTGAGTAGCGGTTGCGCCGTGATCTTGATTTCCTGATCGTTCATTTCTCTCCTCCTGACATATTAAACAGAGAAAGACCCCTTCTGGTTTCCACTGCGGCAGCCTTCACATTCACACATCTCGCGGAGATAAGTGAACGCATACAGCCCAGTGGAATGACCGTCCGAGAATTTTAGCCCCAATGCATAGCGTCCGACAATATCGAACGCTTCGATCGTTATACCCAGCGGCACGCGTTTTGGATCGATGGTTCGCTGACCTGAATCCTCATCAACACACTGCGCACAGGGGCATTTGATACGCAGCGAGTAGGCCTTGTGTGCGCCCTGATGACCGTCCGGCCAGAGTATCGATAAGTCGCCGTTGGCCAATATTTCGACTTGTTGCGGTTCAATGGCGCTGGTTCGGCTATGCTCCGCAGCCGCATATTGTTGTAGTTTCCGAGCAATGCTGACGACGGCCTGTGCTGCCGGCGAATTGCTGCCGTTTTCCATTATCGGTTGGCCATTATCGCCGCTCATGACAATCTCAGGGTCAAGCGGTATCGCCCCCAGAAAAGGCACACCAAACTCCAACGCCATCTTGCGGCCACCGCCGACACGGAAGATTTCCGAGGTTTTGCCGCAGTGCTTGCAGACGAACCCACTCATATTCTCGACGATTCCGAGAATCGGCACGTTAACCTGCTGAAACATCTTGAGTCCCTTGCGAGCGACACTTAGTGCGACATCCTGCGGTGTCGTGACAATCACGGCGCCGGTCAGGGATGCCTGCTGTGCCAGAGTTAGTTGCACGTCACCGGTGCCGGGTGGCAGGTCAATCAGCAAGTAATCCAGCTCGCCCCAATCAACATTGTCAATAAACTGTTGGATGATCTTCATCGCCATCGGCGCGCGCCAGACCACCGGGCTGTCGTCGGAGAGCAACAACCCCATCGACATGAAGGTAATGCCGTGACGCACCAAGGGCTTCAGCGCGTTGTCACTAATCTCCGGTTGTTCGTTCTTTGCCCCGAGCATTCCCGGCTGACTGGGACCATAAATGTCGGCATCCATCAGACCGACTTTCGCCCCCTCGCGTTTGAGCGCCATTGCCAGATTGACCGACAGAGTGGACTTACCAACTCCACCTTTACCGGAAGCGATGGCTATGATATTTGTGATCTTGGCCAATCCCGGACGGACAAACTGGTCGTGGGTCTTTTTCTGTGGGTTGTAACTATCTGCTATTGCCATAATTCCATTCCTCTCGCAAATATACTTATACGAGGCCTGTTCTCGCAAACAGTAATTCGATTCTCGGGCGGTTGTTTATCAAGAAAGAAAGGAGGCTCGTGGCTGGTGCATAACACCATTGTGGCAGGTGTACGTCTCGTGCACCTGCCCAAATTGGCTATTTCATGGTCCACGAGATGTACGCCATGCACCCGATTAGTCTGTTGAAAAATGAAGGGTTTTAGTTGGGAGGATGAGTTTAGGGGAAATGGAAAGACAGATGAGCTTGATGGAGACGTCGGTTGCAGAGTTGGTGAGTACCGAGCAGGAATATCGTCGGATGTTGGGGATATTGGATTTTGGGGAGTTGACGGGGCCGTTGGGGAAGTTGTACTCGGAGCTGGGTCGGAGTGGCTATCCGGTTGAGCAAGGGTTTCGCTGTTTGCTGTTGCAGTTTTTGGAGGATTTGAGTGATCGGGAGTTGGAGCGGTTTCTGCAGGAGAATTTGGCGGGGAAGTATTTTTGTGGTTTTGAGTTGAAGACGCGGACACCGGACTTTAGTTATTTCAGTCGCTTGCGGATTCGGATCGGTACGGAGCGGTTAGCGGGTTTGTACAATCGGGTGCGAGAGTCGCTCAAGGTATCGGGGATAATCCGCGAGGTGTTTACCTTTGTGGATGCTT
>JAPLUP010000677.1 GCA_026397575.1 Candidatus Zixiibacteriota bacterium | reverse complement strand
GATCAGCGGTATTCTGTCGGCTTATGTCATCGGGCGTATCGTTCTGGTGGCCAACGCCGCCACTTTCCTGCAGGGGATGATTGTGGGATTGTGGATTTGGGTAGGGTTTGGAATTACGATTGTGGTGAATCTGCAGGTGTTCGAGCATCGACCGAAGCCGTTGCTGTGGATCAACGGTGTGTTCTATCTGATTGCATTCCCGTTGGTCGGCGGGATCATGGCGATCTGGAAGTAACCTTAGTTCAGTAGGTCGAGCACTCTGTGCCCGACGATGTTCCGTCAAGTCGCAAGTCGGCTTGACCTGCGGCTGCTGGTCAACGCGGCAGGTCACGCCCCGCATCACGCTACCCCCATGCTCTGATTCCCGCGAAGGCGGGAATCCAGGCTCAATTCATCGACGCGAATTGAATCTCAAGACACGATCGTAAACCCAAGATCAAACAGGCCAACCATCCGCCCGCGGGAGCTGACGGCCTAGGCCTGCTTGTTCTTTGACATTGTGAATATGTGCGGACGCATGTAACTCTGCACTCCCGACCTTTTCACTGGGGCTAGCGCTACGCTCTTTGTGTACCTGCGAGGACTATTCCTACAATCCTTGACTGCGCATTCTTTGCTGCTATATTGTTCGGACAAATGGCAAAGCAGAGTCGAACCTATTCTCAACAGAAGACAATACCGGCTTCACCGACACTATCTACATGGTGGATCGCGCTCCTCATCCTCGCAGCCATGGCGTTGTTTGTCTACAGCAGCTTGACGTATGATTTTACGCAGGACGACGCCTACATTTCCTTCCGCTATGCCGCCAATTTTCTTGATGGTAAGGGATTGGTTTTTAATGCGGGCGAAAGGGTAGAGGGCTACACCAATTTCCTCTGGGTGATGTTGATGGCGTTATTCAAGGGGTTATTCGGCATCGACTATCTGTCAACCTCCCGATTTTTCGGTGTCCTCTCAGGCGCTCTCGTCTTCTACCTGCTGTACCTGCTGCTGCGGAGCCACTTGCAGCAATGGCACTGGTTGATCTATGCGGCTTTAGCCGTCATGCTGCTGAGCAATCAGTCCTTAGCCTACTGGTCGATCGCCAGTCTGGAGACCTCGGCGTTTGCCTGCATGGCACTGGCTGCGCTGGTAGCCGAGTATCGCAAACCGCAACTGACACCGGCCTTGCTCGTGATTGCCACGCTGCTGCGCCCGGAAGGTGCAGTCGTCTTTGGTGCAATCCTTTTCGACCGGATCATCAGCGAACGCAAGTTTCCGACCTTCTTCTTCCTAATGTACTTCGTCCCACTGCTGCCATTTGCCGTCTTCAAGCTTGTTTACTATGGTTCACTGTTTCCGAATCCGTACTATGCCAAAAGTGGCGTCGGCCTGGAATACATTGCCAGCGGACTGGAATACACGTGGTACTTCCTCCGAACTACAGGTGTGTATGGCGTGATCCTCGCGGTGCCGCTACTGGCGCTTGCGCTAATCAAAGGCCACTGGACGCAATATCGACTGCTGTACCTATACATGTTCATGTATATGGCCTATATCATCTGGGTTGGTGGCGATGTACTCAAGGTTTATCGTTTTTTTGTACCGGTGATGCCGGTTCTTGGCTTCCTCTTTGTCGTTTCCGCAGTTGAATTGCTCGCAACGGTGCGCCAGAAGCAGCAGGCATTCGCCTTGACCTTACTGGTAGCTGGTAGCTTCTCTGTAGGCTCATATCTGCTCGCGCGCGATCACGTCAAGGCTTACTGGCTTGCGGAGCAGCAAATCACAGGCAAAATGCACTTCATCAGCACGATGCTGAGAAAACACATGGGAAGTGACTTCTCTCTGGCGGCCAGCACGATCGGGATGGTTGGCTATCAACTCATGGGACACCGCATCATCGACATGCTCGGTCTAACCGACGCCAGTATCGCGCGAAATCCCGAAACTATTTCAGGCATGACGTCCAGTTGGAAAGAGCGCCGCTTCAACAGCCGCTACCTGCTGGAACAGCAGCCGGATTTTATTCTGTTCTCGACCGGCTACAAGCCGTCGGCTCCGGCGGAAAGAGCATTGATGCTGCATTCCGAGTTTCGTCACTGCTATCGAACGACCGGCTTCTTGCGCGATCAGTCTTACAAAATCGTTTGGCAGAGGTGGCGAGATATCGACATGTTGCGAGATAGAGTGCTTCCCGATATGGAGTTCATCAACAAATTGGTTGAGGGCTTCTATCAGCAGGGTCATTCCGCCATGCAGCCAGCCCTAGACGCCTTCAACGACGCCTACCGGCGTCTGGGTGAGGATTTTCCGGTGCTGTATTTCGCTATGGGACACTGTTTGCTCAGGCTCAACCAGAACGACAGTGCGGCTACTTGCTTTCGGAAAGCAATCGCCACCGATTCGCTCTGCTGGGAAGCGTACTCGAAACTGGCGATACTAGCGTCACGCCAGAACGATACCGCCTCCTTTAATCGGTATCTAGGCTTCTTGTCGCAACATAGTCCGTGGCTTTTCGACGAGAGCTACATTCCACCGCGCGGGACACCGGCAGCGTCACCATCGCTCTCGGACTAACCCATTTCGTTTTCCGTTCTACACCTCACTCCGCTGCATTGCCTTTCTCTTGTCCGCTGCGGAAAGCCGCTTGTTGGCAGCGCTGACCACTGTTGACAGGTCACTAACTACATCAGCCAGAACGACGAAAAAATTAATTGACACCCGCGAAAATGACGATATATTTCCTCGGCTGATGATTGTAACGCGGGAATAGCTCAGTTGGTAGAGCTCCACCTTGCCAAGGTGGTTGTCGCGGGTTCGAGTCCCGTTTCCCGCTTTTTTATTCAGGAGCGTTTTTGCGCTTCGCCGGTATCCCAATCTAATCGGATACCATCCTCAATTGGCTCTCTTAGGGCGCCATAGCCAAGTGGTAAGGCAGAGGTCTGCAAAACCTCTATACCCCGGTTCAAATCCGGGTGGCGCCTCTTTTTGTCAGCGGCGCGTTTCGAGCACTTACCACGGATTCCCAGAATTAGTTGAAGCTGCTTCCGCAGCACTGACCTTACGAATGCAAGAGTTGGTAGCTAATGGCACGCCTGTCTTGACAATATCCGTATTGATGGGCGGTGTAGTTGATGTTTGGATGAACAAGGCACTCTGCACCCGTGCAAAAAGAAGACGAAGCCGTGGGCGGCTTCGGTCTCGCTCACATTGGCGTCAGGTTGCGCATTCAGCTTATTCAGCTCAGCCCCCGGACGCTCACCACCGACGTTTAATGCCCCGCGGTTGCCCCACTGTGAATATCGACATTTTTCTGGTGTGGAACATGGAGGAAGCGGTCGTCCCCGCTTTCTTTTCAATCGCTTGCCTCCTACTTCACCCGCAATAGTGTTTGCGCAGATCACTTATTGATCGTCTAAATGCTCGCCTGATTCTTTTGTGCGATCGCTTCCGTCAGCCAAAGCAGTTCTTCTGTG
>JAPLUP010000403.1 GCA_026397575.1 Candidatus Zixiibacteriota bacterium | reverse complement strand
GAAGTCGTTGATTGACCTGCCATGCCGCTTTGAAGATATCCGCGTATTCCTGGTAACCCCAGTGCACGAACTGCCGCAAAAGGATCTCATTCGTGAGTGGTTGATCGTAGGTCTTGCCGTCGAGCAACGAGTCAATCAGTGGTTGATCAATCCGCCGGGCAAATTCGAATCCCAATGTGTAGATGCCCTGTTTGTAGAGCATCGGTATTAGCGTCTGCACCAGCATTGGATCGTGGAGGACACGGTGTTGTTCGCCGAGGATGATGACGTCATGATCCCTAAACTTGCTGATTACGTATTCCTCCGGCGTCTGCCGGTGCACCTGCAAATAGCCGCTCAATTCGGCCCTGAGACTGTCACTCAGAACCGGCAGCGGTAGCTTGTCCTCGGCAACGGCATCGCACGATCGCACTAACGAGATCACAGTCACTGCGACTGCGACTAGTCTGAAGAAACTCATGGGAACCTCCCTACTGTCTTGATTTCAGTTAGCCTGATCTACGAAGTGCGGACTTCCGAAGTTGCATTTTCATATTCTCGTTGGCGCTTTTTACCCGACGCATAGATAGCAGATCAGAGTTTGCTGTATTATGTCCGAAATCCGCGGAGTCAGCGCGGATTAGAATGCCCGGCTCAGACTTTTTTTGCGAATTCGTCCCAAAAAAACGTTTCCACATTCGTATCACAACCAAGACTATTTAAGTCTACGTAGGCATCGTTGTAACAAAAATCTCATTGGAGGAAGCATGATTTATCAAATGACGTGGAAGACGCTAGTGATGCTGCTGCTTTTTGCTGCAGTGGCAGTTGCGCAGCCGAAGACGGAACAGAAGACCTTTACCGGTACTTGGACCTGTCTGAATTGCGACCTGGCGGGACTAGTTAACCGTCCCCCGGCGGAATGCGAAGACCTCGGTCACCGTCATTGTCTAAGGCTCGACAGCGGCAAGTATCTGTTCTTCCTTGACAATGATCGCGGGAAGGCCTTGATTCAGGGCGGCGGGCGACCTGAGATGAAAATGGCTGTCAAGGGTACCTATTACCCTAACGCAAACACGATTGATGTTCAGAGCTATGTCATAGACGGCAGAACAACCAGTTGGAGCGAAGAGCATCAGCGGATGGAAATGCGTAGCGACGCGTCATCGACGAAACGGGCCGAACAAGGCGACGGCAAGTAGCCCCCGCCGTTGACACGAATACGGGGCGGGCTGGGTGCGCTCGACCTACGCTGCTAATAGATGCGGAGAATACTTCTGCAGTGAGGCTCTACAGAAGGGACCCGGCTGGCGTAAGTTGATGCTGGATCGGTCAGTAGAGAGACGCCGGACGCATGACCTGCCGCAGCGGAGAATTCGTTGTGCAATACAAATACAATACGACACAGTCAAGATACGCTTGCCCTTGCCGATAGTTAAGAGCACGAGCGCTGTCATTCACAGCACGGATATCGAGCTGCAAACTTTTCGACTACTGAATGGAGGAAACATGGCAGGAAGACGCACAGCCGCTTTCCAGGCGAATTCTGAGGGAACCAGGACGACTCGCAGAAGTGTGACGGTTCCGTTTAACGAGATGTCAGAGCCCGGCTCTTACTATTGCCATCAGACCGGTTGGCTATGGCGCATCCCGGAAGAGGGTCTTGCTCCGGGTCACAGCCCGACGCTGAACATCTGTAGCACTGAACAATGCTTCGTTACCAAGATCAGTGAGGATCCTTATGTCCCAGTCGGCAAAGCCCGCGAAATCTGCGCCAACTGGGATTTCTACGTCAATTTCTAAAAAAACTCCCCAAGATTCTAAGACAGGCTCGTATGGAAGCTCAACCTCAGGGTTGAGCTTCTGTCATTATTCGCCGGAGACCGCTGACCATCGTCGGGCGCGGCTACAACCACACTTCCGCCAGATCGGTGACAACGCCCTCTTACTAACAGGTGCGGGGAATGTTCTTGCACTGATGCGCTACAAAAAAACTGGATCTCCAGCTGGGCACAGTACGGGTGACCTAGAAGCGACAGAATGGCTTTGACTTGACAGTGTGGGACCATGGTACTACTGTACAGGCTAGTTGCAGACCGTCTTAACAAGTCACTGCGCAATTTTGACCCGAAAGGTGAAAATATGATATGGATCACTCGATCACATGTGCACGTCGACCGTGTTGCCTGTCCATGGCTCATCAGCCGTTTTGTTGACAGTGACGCTGAATTCATGTTTGTACCCGAATCACAAGTCAAAGAGCGAGCAGAGCAGGAGAATGCGACGGCATTCGACATTCCGGGAGTTGAATTAGGCCATGTCGACGATTGTTGTTCGTTTGAATCAATCATCAAGAAATATCAATTGAAGGACAAAGCGCTTCTGCGCTTGGCCAAGATTGTGCACGCGGCGGATGTAGAGGAAGATCTTTCCTCAGACCCAATCGCGCCCGGTCTGGAAGCGATCGCCGTTGGTTTCAGCATTCGCTACCCTGATGACTATGAAAATCTCCAGCGGCAGTTTGAGGTTTATGATGCTCTGTACGCGTGGTGCAGATTGGCCGTGGCGCGGGAGAAGGGCTGACTCAAGAAAGGACTGGGGTGAGTTCATGTTGTTGAGTGCGCGAACAATTGTTATCCTATGACTTATGCTTTACGTATTGCTCGCATTACTTTCAGCGGCATTGTTTGGAGCGGCGACACCGTTAAGCAAAGCTCTCCTTTCGTCCTTCGACGCATTCCAACTGGCGGGTCTTTTGTACCTGGGAGCAGCCGTCGGAGCTTCCGGACCGGCCTTCCGCAAGGTACCTTACACGCTCCCGTGGCAGATGGACCGCAAGAACCGGATTCGTCTTATCGGCGCGGTGTTTTTCGGCGGTGTTCTAGCGCCGCTGTTGCTGTTGCTGGGACTCAAGGCCGCTTCAGCGGCATCGGTTTCTCTATGGATGCCCTTAGAACTGGCGGCCACTGCGATCCTCGGGACCGTTTTGTTCCGCGATCACTTAGGGAGATTCGGATGGATAGGCATAGCTGGCGTGCTCGCCGCTGGAATAATGCTCTCTGTTGGTGAGCAAGCTGCAGGAATTTCCGCAGGGTTGTTGGTCATGGGTGCGTGCGCTTGCTGGGGATTCGACAACAACTTCACCGCACTGATTGATGGCATCACCCCGGCGCAAAGCACCTTTTGGAAAGGGCTGGTGGCTGGGTCCGTTAATCTGACTATCGGCCTGATCACACAGGACTTTTCGGGAACGGCGGCAACAACGGTTGCGGCGCTTGGCGTAGGGATCATCTGTTACGGCGCCAGCATCATGTTGTATATCACTGCAGCGCAAAACATCGGCGCTACTCGCGGGCAGATGTTTTTTGCAGCGAGCCCGTTTTTTGGAGTAGTTCTGTCCGTCGCTTTTCTGAGTGAGCCAATTACCATCATTCAACTGGCAGCCGGTGCAATTCTGGCCGGGTCACTATTTCTGGTGTTCCGTGACAAACACGAGCACGAACATACTCACGAAGAGCAAGAGCAGAAACATGAGCATGTTCATCGGCACGATGATGGCCATCACGGGCATGAACATTTAGAAGCAGTGTCTGGTCGCCATACTCACAAACACAAACATGAACAAATGACCCATCGCCATCCACACTGGCCAGACCTGCACCATCGGCACGGGCACCAGTAGTAAATGGTGGTATTTCCGCATCGACCGGAAGTTTTATAGGTCAAAACCGAAACGGTTTTGACCTGTAGAACTGCCTTTAACTCAGACATATATCTTGCCTGAATCACCCCTGTTCGCTATTATCCCTCGACATTTGTTGAGCCTGGTTCATCTGACAGGGAGTTGAGAATATGAGTGGAACACGACGCAAATCATGGGCGGAACCGTTCAAGATCAAGATGGTTGAGCACCTCAAAATGACCACTCGTGAGGAACGCGATCGTGCGATCACTGAAGCCGGCTATAACACCTTCCTCCTGAAATCTGTGGACGTCTATATCGATCTGTTGACCGATTCCGGCACTGCCGCGATGAGCGATGTTCAGTGGGCGGGAATGATGATGGGTGATGAAGCCTATGCCGGCTCGCGCAACTATTACCACCTTGAGGAGTCGGTAAAGGAAGTCTACGGATACAAGTATCTGGTTCCCACTCACCAGGGGCGTGCCGCCGAACACATCCTCTCGCAGATCATGATCAAGGCCGGAGACATCATTCCCGGCAACATGTACTTCACCACAACTCGGCTGCACCAGGAGCTGGCAGGCGGGACTTTCGTTGATGTCATCATTGATGAAGCGCACGATACTCAGAGTGAACATCCGTTCAAGGGCAATGTCGATCTCCATAAACTACAACAAGTGATCGAGCAATACGGCGCCGCCAAAATTCCCTATGTCTCCATCGCCACCTGTGTGAACATGGCCGGTGGACAGCCGATTTCCATACAGAACCTGCGCGAGGTGCGCGAACTTTGTGACAAGTACAAGATCAAAATTATTCACGACTCGACCCGTGTCGCCGAAAACGCCTATTTCATCAAGGTGCGCGAGCAGGGTTTCGCCGACAAAACCATCGCGGAAATAGTAAGGGAGATTTGCACGTATACCGACGGCTGCACCATGTCCGCCAAAAAGGATGCGATGGTCAACATCGGCGGATTCCTTGCCATCAACGATTGGGATATTTTCGAAAAAGCTCGCAATATGGTGGTCATCTATGAAGGTCTTCACACCTATGGCGGCATGGCGGGGCGCGATATGGAGGCGGTTGCGATCGGCGTGAAGGAATCGGTGCAGTTTGATCATATTCGCGCCCGCGTCGGGCAAGTCGAATATCTTGGCAACAAGCTCTCTGACTGGGGTATCCCGATCATCAAACCGATCGGTGGACACGCCGTCTTCCTCGATGCCAAGGCCTTTCTTCCGCACCTGCCGCAATTGAGCTTCCCGGCGCAAACATTGGCGGCCGAACTGTATCTCGAAGCCGGTATTCGGTCAATGGAGCGAGGCATCGTCTCCGCCGGTCGCAACAAGCAGACCGGCGATCATTACTACCCCAGACTGGAACTGGTTCGACTGACTTTGCCACGCCGCGTCTACACTCAGGCGCACATGGACGTCACCGCCGAGGCCGTCCTTGAGGTCTTCGATCGCCGCGACCAGATTAAGGGCTTGAAGATGGTCTACGAACCGGAATATCTCCGCTTCTTCCAGGCACGCTTCGAACCACTGAGCTAAACCCCCGACTCGCTGTAAAGTTTTGTAGGTCAAAACCGCTTCGGTTTTGACACCCCTTCTTTCTCCCCTCTTGTAGCCTTCTACGTCAAGCCGACTTCCGGCTTGACGTTCTCTACGACGTGAACTCTACAGCGGTCTGCATGGGGCAGAACTGTCGTGGTAGGATAGGTATTCCTGCCTGTCCCGCGGGAGTAGCGAATTCGGCTCAACAAAGAACGTCAAGACCGAAGCGAGTTTGAGCTCCAGGACTGGGTTCTGTGCGCGGCAGTCGTCTCACCTGCCGTATTATGTTGCCCTACTTACATGCCGCACACGGCGCTGGTCCGCCGGCGAAAATGTAATTGATCAGGCGAACCACGTCAGCAATGTTAATGCTACCGCTGCAATTGACGTCCGCTAATGAGAGTGACTGCGGTGCAGGCCCACTGACGAAGATGTAGTTGATCAAGAACACCGCGTCTCTCAAGTCAATTTGTTCATCGGTGTTGACATCGCCACAGTGATAGTCGGGCGTCCAACTCAGCTTGGTCACAAAGGCGTCACCATAGCCGCCTGCGAAACTCCCCTGAAATGGGTTTTGCAGCGGGAAATCGCTCGACTCAGTCTCTCCCGTCACATAGGCGTTGCCGGAGCCGTCGACAGCCAGGCCGTAAGCCCAGTCGTAACTATCGCCACCTAAGTAGGTGCTATAGACAAGGAAATTGCCGTCAGGCGACAGCTTGGTGACGAAAGCGTCAGCGGCGCCTGCAAAACTCTCTTGAAACGGGCTTTGCAGCGGGAAATTAATTGAACCAGTTAATCCCATCACATAGACGAATCCGGAGGTGTCGACTGCCAGGCCATTGGCTATGTCATCATAGGAGCCGCCTAAGTAAGTGCTGTAGATGAGGGAATTGCCGTCAGTCGACAGCTTAGTAACAAAGGCGTCATAATAGCCTGCTTTGCTCCCCGGAAAAGGATTTTTCAGTGGGAAATTGCTCGAAAACGTGGTCCCCGTCACATAGGCGCAGC
>JAPLUP010000451.1 GCA_026397575.1 Candidatus Zixiibacteriota bacterium | reverse complement strand
AGATCATATTTCAACCACCCTTGGTTTGAGTAGAGATTATGTTAGGGAATCAAATTCGATTGCTCTCGGTCTGATGGATAATGGTATCTGGATTCAAACTGACATCATCCTGATTGTGGTAAGCATATTGTCTGTGTTCACCTTACTGAGAGTCCTCAAGAACTCCTCCTCGCGAATTATTCTAATATTACCGGTTGTTTGCGCTTTGGTTAGGCTGGGAGTAACCTTCTGGAACCTCACTATACTCCTCTGATGCGTACGTGTAAGGCTTCGAGATTAAATAGCAAGCGCGTGTGCAGAAAAAAAATTGAGCAGAGTGATGAATTGAAAATATATGCGTTGCTTTTCGATCTGGACGGGACCCTAACAAATTCAGAGCCCGCATGGTTCGCTGCGTGTAACGAGACGCTTAGGTATTACGGGAAAAACAAAATCGAAAAAGAAGTATATGAACGCGATTTCGTCGGGACCACGGTCATGAAAAACATCGTCAAGATGTTCCCCGAATTTTCTCCAACAGAACTGAAAAAGGCTGAGGGAATGTATAAGGATGAATTTGAAAAGAGGCTTGGCCAGATCTTGATAAAGGAACATGTCATCGACATACTTGAACTCGTGAAGAGGAAAAAACTGAAGTGTGGGCTTGTCACGAACACGTCACGCAGCATCGTGAACAAGGTTCTGACGAAGTTCGGTATCGAAGAATATTTTCAAGTCATCGTATGTGAAGGTGATACCGCGAGGGCAAAACCGTTCCCAGACCCGGTAATAAAAGGTTGCGAGTTGTTACGGGTAGTGCCGAATGAGACCATCTATGTCGAAGATAGCGTGACCGGAGTCATGGCGGGAAAAGCATCGGGTTGCTTTACGGTCGCGGTCACTGCGAGTATGGAAAAGGAATTTTTGAAGGAAGCAGGAGCCGATTTAGTGCTCGATAACATCGGTCAGCTTTGGGAAAGCATAGAGGATTTATTGGCTTAATTCCAGAGAAGATATACCAAAGTTTTTTGGAAACGGTGAACACAACTTATTCGCGAGTGATGGTTTGTTATTATAGTTTAGTTCCACATTCGCCGCAGAATCTAGTTCCTGCTACATTCTTTGCCCCACACTTCGGGCACTTTGCTAGAGTAAGTGGTGCTCCACAGCTATTGCAGAATTTGCCGCCTCCGGTTGGTTTGCCGCATTGTGGACAGACGGTCTGCTTCCGTTCTATCTCCCCGGTGAATACTGTGGTCTCATCTGCCTTCTTCCTGATGTCTTCGACCATCTTGCCTGCTCTCGCAGCTGTGATCTCGACGTTTTCACGTGGAGCGCATTCGACGCAGAGGTTGTCTTGCTCGTTCCAGTCACTCTCACAAACGTATTTCCTACACTTTGGGCAGCGCTGGAAGTGACCCTTCGCCTCGTTTTGGGCGATTTCGAAGGCTTGTTCGTGTTCCTTATGCCACTCTGGCGTCATTCCCTGGAATTTTTCGCTTAGTATATTGGTGCCGCTCTCGAAGTGGCCGCCAAAACCTCCTCGGCCGATTAGATCGGATCCAACCGATACAGCCTTCCCGATGCCTCTGAAGAACCCTGCCTTCTTATATGTCTTCGACTCGATAAAGTTGGTCTTGTATCCATCTTCGCAAAGGTCGCAGTGGAATGTAAATTGGAAGCCCGCATCGGTGCTATTATCATCGTAGTTTCTCGTGAATGCTTGTACTGGCATAACTATCACCTGCTGATCGGCTTTCCACATTTAATACATTTTTCGCTGATTGGTGGCTGCTCGTGTCCACATTTTTGGCACTTGACTGTGAGTCTTTTCCCACATGATTTGCAGTAGTCGCCGAAGAGTGTCTGTTGCCCACAGCTTGGGCACTTTGTTTCTAGTTGCTGACCGCAACTGCTGCATCTCACTTGTCCCTCGCTGATGGGGTTTCTACACTTTGGGCATCTTAGGGGACCTGTTGGGTTGACCTTACCGCAGTATGGGCAGATGTTATCATCGGAGGAGACGAGTGCGTTACAGTATCTACATGGGTGCTTGTAGCCGGGCATATCTTATCAGTGTTGTTTACGCCCCTGTGTTATTCATGTTTTCTCCCTGATCAGTGTGTCTAGGTCTTCCCGCCACTTCTCCGGCGAGGTGTGGAATATTCGACCGAGGAAGTTCTTTCTTAGT
>JAPLUP010000142.1 GCA_026397575.1 Candidatus Zixiibacteriota bacterium | reverse complement strand
CCGATGACCCGCAGCTACCCACTCGTCAATCGTCGGAGCTATCAAACTCACCTGTCGCTCCATCTCGCGTAAACTCATCCTCCCAACTGAAACTCTTCATTTTTCAACAGACTCAAGAAGTGTCCATGACAGAGCCAAAATGACACAACATCACCTGAAGTTATACATGCACACATGTGTGATAAGCTGTTGTTAGTTAATACATTATAATGTCGTTCAATATGTTGCGGTTTTGGCGAAATCGGATTTGAGATCAGTGGTCTCGTCAGCATCGGGGCGACATTGGTATGCACACCGTCAATGGGTTCAATCGGCCAACGACCAGAGTTAGCGAGCTCCATCAGAAGGATTTCAGGGCCCTGAACCCTGCTTGCTGATGGCATTACCTCCTCCGGATTACGAACGATGACCTTCGCTAAATCCTAACGCAGCAGTTCAGTTCGCCATTTGAATGAACCGTGTTGAGGGGACCACTGACAAGGAGATCGACGTATTCAGAGCAGATCATATCTATGTCGGACAGCTTACAGAACTGCCTTCGGATGATGAACTGCGGAACATCTCGCGCAAGGTGAAATGTGTCGTTAGACCAAGGCGGACAAGCGCGGAAGGAAGTCAGGATGCCGTCCACTCTCAATAGCTAGTATTCCGCACTATTTCCTTACTCCTTTCTTCGCTCTTCTGTAACGCTTCCCTTCGCATTGAATAAATGATTCGCTTATCTACCTTGGGGCTATTTGGGGGCTGTCGGCGATACAAGACAGTCCAAAATGATATGAGACAATACTTGAAGTGGATTGCATTATTCTATTGAAAGCCAATGAGTTGTGAGGCGTGTCAAAAACTTACGAAAACCATCCGATCGGTTTAGGAAACCCTTGCTCTATCCAACTGAGCTACGAGGGAGACTATGTCAAGGCGCCCACCAGGGGACTCTTTTTTCAAACAACGCTCGAAAGCTGCAACGTTTCTGGCTATTCGTCGTCGTATTGAATCAGAGTCAGTAGGTCATAGTCCTCAAACCTCTGGCGACCTTTCAAGAATGTCAATTCAATCAGGAATCCCAGTCCGGCGACTGTGGCCCCCAACTGCTCGACCAGCTTGATCGCCGCCGATGCTGTCCCACCTGTCGCTAACAAATCGTCAATGATCAAAACCCGGTCGGCTTCACCAAGCGCATCACTGTGCATCTCCAGCGTGCCCGTGCCGTATTCCAGATCGTACGACTGGTAAATCGTCTCAAACGGCAGCTTGCCCTTTTTGCGGATCGGCACGATACCGACGCCAAGCGACAATGCGATCGGGCCGCCGAAAATAAACCCGCGCGACTCAACCACGCCGACCTTGGTGATATCATACTTCTTGAAATGCAGACAGAATCTGTCTATTACTTCCTCGAAAGCTTCGGCATCGTTGAGCAACGTTGTGATGTCGCGGAACACGATTCCCGGTTTGGGGAAATCGCGGATGTTTCTGATTTTCTCTTTTAAGTCCATCGTCAATACTTTACAAAAAAGTGATCATATTGCTTCTTAAAGGACTTCCATTCCAACTGGAAATCTGTTACCAACCCATGCCGCGGTCCGCGACGCATCTCAGTCAGAAATTTGCCGATCTCCTCGCGGGTGCCTTCCACCTCGATCTCAACACCTCCCGTATCGAGATTTCGAACGTAACCGCACACGTCGTAGCTCACGGCACGAGACGTAACGAAGTAGCGAAATCCGACACCCTGCACGAGGCCGTTGATAAGCACTCTGGCACAGGCAAGTTCGCTCATTTCTCCACCTCCAGCATGATGTACTCCACCGCCTCCGCCGGTGTCCCGACGCGTATGACACGATCCGAGACTTCCCACGAACAAAGGGAAACTACCGGCTTATTGTACTTGAGCGCAAACGAAATCTCTGACAACGTTCCAAATTCCCCCGGCAGTGCGATAACGCCATCAGCGGTGAGGATGATTGCCAGATTACGTCCCTCCCTCATGCCGGTAGCGATGGCATGATCGACATAGACGTTGGCGTCCCGTCGATTGACCCCCGGCAGAATTCCGATCGTAATGCCACCGGCGCCTTTGGCTCCCCGACAGGCAGCTTCCATCACACCACCCAAGCCACCACATACGAGCACGGCGCCGCGCTTCGCAAGCTGCTCGCCAACTTCCTCGGCGCGTTCTGCTTCCTGCGGAGTACAGTCTCCTCTGCCTATGACGGCTATGTATCTTGGATGTTGTTTAACCATAATACGATAGTCACATGATAGCACACGCAGCGGCAATAATCAAGCAAAAGGCAGTGGAGTATGTTCAGCCGGCGTTTTACGCAGGACAATGTGCTTGCTGCTCAGCGCCTGACTTGACAAATGAACGACTTGAGATAGAGCGACTCGGGGAAATATATCGAGATCGGGTGATCCGCCGACTGCCGCACGGTCTCAAGGATGTCGAGTGTCACACCGGCTTGCACTGATGCGCGGCGCAACATGACCGCGAAATCATCCTCTGAGTAGTGAGCCGAGCAGCTTGATGTCACGAAGATGCCATCCGTTCGCATCAATCGCAGCGCCGCGCGATTTAGAAAGTGATAGGCCTTGCCGCCGGTCTCCGCATCCCGATGCGATTTTATCAGCGCCGGTGGATCGACGATCACCATGTCGTAGCTCGGATCACCGTGCCTTGAAAGCCAGTTGAAGACATCAGTGCACTCTGTTGTTGCCGACGAAGACGCCAACTGATTGAGTTCAAGCTGAGCGGCAATCAGGTCGAGCGCCGACTGCGAGCCGTCGATGTTGTGAACCGAACGCGCACCTGCCTTCAGCGCCGCAACGGCGAAGCTGCCGGTGTAAGAGAAAAGATTGAGAACCGTTCCGCGGTCGGCAGCGTAGTGCATCAACCTGCGCCGCAGTTCCCTCTGGTCGAGAAAGAAACCGGTTTTCTGACCCGACCTGACATCGGCAACAAAGCGCAAGTCCCCCTCACGAAATTCGACACAATCAACGTCCTCGCCATAGAGAACGCCAACCGCTTCGTTCATTCCCTCTTCCCTGCGCACCGGCAGGTCACTTCGTTCGATAATCGCTCTCGGAGCATAGAAGTCGATCAGGGCTTGGACAAAAAGTTCTTTCAAGGACTCCGTCCCAGCCGTGGCAATCTGCAGCACGAGCACATCAGCATAGCAGTCAACTACTAAACCCGGGATACCATCCGTCTCGCCAAAGACAACGCGGTAACCCGCAACAGGATCACCAACGCCAAGGTCGAACCAACGACGACGCTCTTCGGCCTGGCGAAGTCGGGCGGCAAACCATTCTTGGTCAAGAGTGCACTCAGCAAAGTCAAAAATGCGGACAGCGATCATTGAATGCGCCGAATAGGTACCGGTGCCGATGATCTTGCCTTGCTGGTCCACCACCCTCACGATTGCTCCCTGCTTGATCTCGTGCGGGATTCCTTGCAGCGCACCGGAAAATACCCAAGGGTGGTGAAAAGCCAGCGCGCCTTCTTTGCCCGGCTTGAGTGTCAAGATGGGATACATATCGCGGCTATCACATGGTTAAAGGTCGTAGTAGTCACGATTTCCCTCTTTTGTGAACGAATCAGCTTTGCTTCTCTACAATGTCGTCGGCAGCGTCCGACGCTCGATTTAACAACTTACGCCCCTGTCTAAACTGGTCGGGGTGACTGGATTTGAACCAGCGGCCCCTTAGTCCCGAACCAAGTGCTCTACCAGTCTGAGCTACACCCCGACAGTTCGCCGACCATGTTATAGGATAATTCGGAAATGTCAACGGTTTTTTGAAAGCAAGGGCAGCACGAATGTCGGCTTTTGATCCTTGGTGAGCGAATGACTCGGAAACGGCAGGCACTTGGAACAGCGTCATCCAAACGTCTCCGCGAGTGTTGTCTACATCGAAGCCATTGTCGGCGCTTTACGTTCTCGCCAGCTTTTGATCAGAGCGACCGTGACGAGGAAGATCGCCAAGATAATCAGCGCGGCGGCAACAATGCCGTTGATAGCGGCGATATCAAACCCTTGCGCTGTTCGGAAGTTGGAGACCGCCAGACTGACCAGCGACCAGAGTGTGATTGTCAACACAAACAGCATCGGCAGCAGCGTGAATGCGATCCGTTTGCGCGACTGATGAAGCCAAACGGTTATGGTCAACAAGGACAGCGCCGCCAAGAGCTGATTTGATGAGCCAAATAGCGTCCAGAACTTGAT
>JAPLUP010000073.1 GCA_026397575.1 Candidatus Zixiibacteriota bacterium | reverse complement strand
AGGAGATCGCGAATGGCCGGAAGAAGCTTTGCCTTGTCGCCAAGCTGCTGAGCATCGCGGGTCTCCAGTAGCCTGATGATATGCCACCCGTATGAGGTTTTGACCGGATCAGAAGTCTGTCCCACACTCAACTTGAATGCCGCATCGCGAAACTCAGGGTCCACTTGCATGCCCCAACTGACGAAACCCAGGTCGCCACCGCGAACGGCTGATGATTGATCGAGTGATACGGCGCGCGCGATGCCGCCAAAATCGGCGCCTTTCTTAATCTCTGCGGCAATGCTGTCCGCTTCCTTCTGAGTACTGACCAGAATGTGCGTCAGATGATACTCGACTTTCAGTCTATCATAAAACTCGTCAACTTCCCTATCACTCACTGACAGCTTGGGAAGAATCTCCTGGCGATAGAGTTCGTCAAACATGAAATTCGATTTCTCTGAATTAACCAATTGATCAACTTCGGCATCCTTGTCGAGGTTAGCCGCATAGGCGCCCTTGATCATCAACTTGTAATCGATCAAGCTATCGAGAGCATCCCGTTTGGCTCTGAATTCTTCTTCCGCGGAAGTAAATGTTGCGCCTATCTTGTCAAAAAAGTTGTTGACGACGGAAACCGCGATCTCGTCGCCTCCCACCTTCGCCACAATCGGGTCCTTCGTGCTTTTTCCGCAGCCGATACCAATCACCAGAGCCGACGACGAAAAGATTAGCAGTAAAAACAGCAGAACTCGTTTCATAAATTTCCTCATACGTTCTAATCTTACACCTGTGTTGCGGGAATGATCCCGACCACGAAGAAGTCAAGTTACGGAATAGCGCAGAATTGGCAACAGCTTTTTGGCTTCCTGAAGCGGGCGCACGCCATCTGTCGGAAAAGAAATCTTTATAACAAAGCCATCAGAAGCGTCGAATTCCATCTTGTGGGGCGAAGCCACGCGCAAATTCTCGATTTGTTTCTTGGTCGGAAAGCAGCCGCCACCGTAGGCAAGAATCAACTGCGTCTTGTACAGTTTGACTCTGCCGATATGACATCGCTGCGCCTCGAGCTTTATCGCCATGACGTCCAGCAAGTTCCGGATTTCCATCTCAAATTGACCGAACCGATCCACCAGTTCTGCTTCCACGGCATCCAGATCGGCAACCGTTCTGGCTTCGGAAATCTTGCGGTAGATGTCCACCCGCTGGCGACTGTCCTCGATGTATTCCTCGGAGATATAGGCGTCGCAATCGATCTCCAGCTTCACCTCAAAACCGCGCTCAATCTTCTCACCCTTAACTTCGGCAACCGCTTCTTCTAACAACCTGCAATAGAGATCAAAGCCGACCTCCTCAATAAAGCCGTGCTGCTGCGGCCCCAGAAGATTGCCGGCGCCACGAATTTCGAGATCCTTCATCGCCAGATGAAATCCACTCCCCAATTCGGTATGCTGCTCGATGGCCTTGAGGCGTTTTCGCGCTGTGTCGGTCAGTTGCTTTACCGGCGGCACCAATAGATAGGCGTAAGCGCGCTCTTGCGATCTGCCGACACGACCACGCAACTGATAGAGCTGTGCGAGGCCGAAACGATCAGCGCGGTTGATAACGATCGTATTGACTGTGGGGATGTCGATGCCCGATTCGATGATAGCGCTCGTCAGCAGGACGTCGTAGTCCCTGTTTAGGAAGCCAAGCATAACTTCTTCAAGTTCATGTTCCGGCATCTGGCCGTGTGCCACGGCAATACGGATATGCTTGAGCAGTTTCGTGAGATAGTGATGCATCGATTCAATTGTCTCAACGCGATTGTGAACGAAGTAGACTTGTCCTTTGCGCGACACCTCGAAATTGATCGCCTCATAGATGATTTTCGGATCAAACTCGCAGATTTCGGTGATAATCGACTGGCGTTCCTTAGGCGAAGTATTGATGACTGACATGTCGCGCGCTCCCAGTAGTGACATTTGCAGAGTGCGCGGAATCGGCGTCGCGGTTAGAGTAATGCAATCGGCGACATCGCGTAGTCTTTTCAACTTCTCTTTGTGCGCCACCCCAAAACGCTGCTCCTCGTCGACGATAATCAATCCCAGATTGGGAATGCGGAGGTCTTTCTGTAACAACCTGTGTGTGCCGATGATCACATCAACTTTCATCGCTTCTAAATCACCGATGATCTCTTTTTGCTCTTTCTTGCTCTTGAACCGAGAAAGTATCTCCACGCGTACTGGAAAACGACCAAGGCGATGGTTGAAAGTATTCCAGTGTTGTTGGGCCAGAATCGTTGTCGGCACCAGAACTGCCACTTGCCTGCCGCCGGCAATCGCCTTGAGGGCCGCGCGAATCGCCACCTCGGTCTTGCCGAAACCGACGTCGCCGCAAACCAACCGATCCATCGGCACCGCTTGTTCCATATCGCGCTTGATTGCCGAAATAGTCGTTAACTGATCCGGAGTTTCCTCGAAGGGAAACGAGGTCTCCAGCTGTCTCATCCAGTCGTCGTCGACCCCAAACGCATATCCCGGTTTGGCCTTGCGCGCGGCATAGAGAGCTAACAGCTCTTCCGCCATGTCGGCGATGGCTTTCTTGGTGCGGGCTTTGACTTTCTCCCAACCGCAACCGCCGAGACGTGTGAGTTGTGGCGCGCCCTCTTTGCCGATATATTTCTGCACCCGGCTGAATTCCTCCAGCGGGACATAAAGCTTGTCATCACCGGCATAGACGATCAACAGACACTCACGACGGCGGTCGTCAATCTTTATCTCACGCAGACCCCGATAACGACCGATCCCGCGATCAACATGAACAACGTAATCGCCGATTTCCAGCGCATTGTATGAACTGATGGCGACGCCCTCTTTGATCTGCCGACGGCGGTGGCGCACAAAATGGCGCTCAAACACCTGATGATCAGTCAGGACAATCGTCTGGATATCCGGAAAGACAAACCCGCGGTGCAACTCACTGACGACGAAACGAACGCGATCGCGATACTCGGATAGTAATTCCTCAAGTCGGTCGCGCTGAAGCTGATTATCGCTAAGCATAAGGATCATTTGCTGCTCCGCCAGCCAACGGTCGAGTGATTCGCGCAGCAGCGACACCTGGCCGTTGAAGGACGGATGCTCTTTCATGCCGAAGTTGATTCCCCCCGCCGTGGAACCAAGCTCTTTCTGGTCGATTGAAGGATAGCGATCGAACCATTCGATTGCCGCCTGATCAGAGAGGTAGATCCGTTCTGGAGGTGGTGCCAGCGACCACGATTCGGTCATCTGCTCGTACAGGTTCAAAGCATCTCTTGTCTGCGCTTCGAGACGCGCTTCAATGAGATCGCGGCCTATGAAATAGAGACGGCTGTTTGCGGGAAGGTAATCAAATAGATACGTCGGTTCTCCCGGAGACACGGCCGCCACCCATTCCAAGCCGGGATAGTCGAACCCGCCGAGGCACTTGTCACGCACAATTTCAGAGGTTTGCGGACCCATGCCATCAATCAGGCGCTCCAATTCCTCCTGCCCGATCAGCACTTCGCGTCTGGGAATGATCGCGATATCGTGGATTGTCTCGACCGAGCGCTGAGAAAGAACGTTGAAGTAGCGCATCGAATCGATGAAGTCGCCGAAGAATTCGCAACGCACCGGATTGCTGGAGGTGAATGGGAAGATATCGAGGATACCGCCTCGAATCGAAAAAGTACCGACCTCCTCAGTAATGGGCAGACGCTCGTAGCCGATTTTAACCAATCGAAGAGCGATGTCCGTCAGGTCATATTCTCCGCCGACCTCGAGGCTGAAGTAATGCTTTTCCAGATGGTCTCTCGGAATGGTTCTCTGCCGAAGCGCCTCGGGAGAGGTGACGATGACAATCGATTCCCCCGAGATCATCCGACACAGGGTCTCCACGCGCTCGGATATGTTCTCCAGCGGCGGAGCAAGCCAAGCGTAGGGGTGAATTCCCCAGGCAGGAAATGACAGAACTTTGTCCTCGCCCAACACTTCGTTAAGATCGCCTGCAAAGTCGCGAACTTCCTTTTCGGTCGACGCCACCACGACCAGAGTCTGGTTCAATTGCTCATGCAAATGGGCCACAAGAAAAGCGCTTGCCGATCCAGCAAGTCCGGCAGTCTCGAATGCCTTGCCTTCCCGTGCTGCATTGAGAAAACGCTCAACCAGCGGACTACGCGAGAAGGCCGTTTTTAGCAGCGTGGAACGCTTTGTTGTAGAAGCAGTTGCCATATATAAACGCAATTACCCCACTCCCGGCTCCGATATGGGGGGTGGGTACATTCCTTACTGCAAGTTTCGGCAAAACTCAACCATCCGTCAAGCGGAATATCTGGGTTGCTGTCGGCCTGAAACCACGGGGCGAAGGAGTGTCCCAACCACATCATCATCCAACGCTAATTATTAGATCATTCTACTCCGATATTGAAGATAGCAGTAATCAAGAACCGGCCGATCAGTTCCGGAGGAGTGTAAGCGTATGTCCGGCAAAACGATTCTTTTCTCGGCTCTGGTTGTGTTCATGATCGTCGGGTTGTTCAAAGTCTTCCGCTCTGACACGACCGACCCCAATGCCGTAATCAAGCGTTATCTGTCGCATTGGGAGGCGAATAACACTACCGG
>JAPLUP010000401.1 GCA_026397575.1 Candidatus Zixiibacteriota bacterium | reverse complement strand
CTACATAATAGTCGTCTCTCCAATCACCCAATGGTACGATACATCTTTCCGACATCAGACATGGAACATACGGATTGAGAAGCTGTTGGCTTGGGGCGGTATTCTGACAGCCCTTACCAGATTCTCTTCCCCGTAGCTTTGTCCAGCGCGTTCAGGCTGCTGACGTAGTCGTATCTGGCACGCAAGAGCACCAACTTGGCTTCTGAGAGGGAAGTTTGTGCATCGAGCAGATCGAGATTGGTGACCACCCCAGCACCGTATTGCGCCTTTGCGATAGTCACAGCTTCCTCGGCGCGATCGACCTGCACCTGTGCATTGCCAATTTTCCCCTGACTGGCCGAAGTTGCCGAGAGTGCTTGTCCGACTTCCGTGGCGATGCGTCTCTCAAGATCACGCATACGGGCTTGCACCGCCAGCAAGCTTGCCTGTGCTTGTTCCTTCTGATGACGCGTGCGATACCCGTCAAAGATCGGCGCCTGCAGATTCAATGAGGCCGCATAATTGCCCGTGATCCTCTGAATGTTGGGCTCATAACCGTTGTTGATGCCGGCTTTCAGAGCCAGAAACAGCGTCGGCTTGTTGCCCAGTTCGGCGAGTCGAATCATCACACCCGCGCCCGCCTCGGCATCCAAAGCGGTCTTGATCTCGGCGCGCTGCTTCGTGGCGACTTGCAGCAATGAATCTGACTTCAGAATGACCGCATCGGTGACAAACTCACCGTGCACCAGCACCGGCTTGTCCGGTGCAAATCCAACTAACTGCCGGAACAGGATTTCCTGAAATCGTAGTGCATTGACGGCATCAATACGAGCGCTGTTGGCTGAGGCAACTCGAACCTGTGTGGTCAGGACATCCAACTTGGTCGCCGTGCCGGTCTCCACCTTCTTCTGACTGATCAGCAGATGCTGGTTCAGAGCATCTATCTGTTCATCGAGCACGGCGATACTCTGCCGCAAGATCAGAATCTGGTTGAACACCGCCGTCATCTGATAGGCGAGGGTCCATTTGACGTATTCGACACTATCCGTCACCGTCTTAAGATTGGAGCGCGCATATTCGACTGCGGTGGCTGTGCGGTCAAAATCGTATAGCGTGTATCGCAATCCCAAGTGAACATCATAGTTGTTGTAAGGCGCCAGGGCCTCCTTACCTATTCCGGGAAGCTCAAACTCCGGCACCGGTCCGATGCGCGTGTAACCGGCTACACCCGAAATCTCAGGTAGCGATGGACTCTGCGCGACTCCCACCTGCGCTTCCGAAACCTTGATCACCTGCATCGCCCGCTGTATCAACGGGTGATTGGCCACAGTCAATTGCACCGCTTGGTCGATAGTCAGCGAATCAGAATTGTCTTGCTGCGCAAAGCCGCGTGAGCCTAGAAGCAAGGTGGCAACTGCCAGAATTACTGGTATCATTCGTTTCACGTTCATATCCTATCCAACTTCTACCGGTTCTGTTCGTACAGCGGTAGTGCTTTCTGTCTTGGCCTTGCGGCGCACTCGCAGGAAGAACACCGGCGCCGCGCTTACGAGCACAATCACGCCGGCGATCAGGAAAACGTCGCTGATTCCCTGTACGAATGCCTGATTCTGAACATACGATGACAACAGCACTTTCGCTTTGCCGGACGCCTGTGCGACAGTGCCGCCGGTCACGTGTGACGCGTACTGTTGTAACCGCATCATGGTTTGTTTATATATGTCTGACTGAGCATCCAGTTGCTGGCCGTACATGGCGCTATGGAAGATCGCGCGACGCACCAGCAACGACCCAAACAACGCCACACCTACACTGCCGCCAACCTGCCGGATGACATTGAGTATCCCGGATGCTTGTGCCATCTTGATATTTGAGATTCCCAAAATTGCCGTGGCGGTCATCGGCGCAAATATCATTCCCATCGCCAGTCCTCGCACAAAAAGCGGGACGGTGATCGCCGAGTGCTCGGTTTGCATCGACAAGAATCCGAACTGGTAGAACGTGTAGGCCATTAGCGCCAATCCGATGAGCAAAGGAATCTTGGCATTGTGTTTGTCGGCGAAGTGACCGGCGAAAGGCGCTGCCAAACCCTGCATGATACCCACCGGCAGGAAAACGAGTCCCGACTGCAGAGGTGTGTAGCCGAGAGAATTCTGCAGGTAGATCGGCAGTAGGAAAGTGCTGCCGAACATGCCAATACCAAACATAAACGAGATCAGATTGCAGACAGCGAAATTGAAATGCTTGAACAGTGCCAACTCGATCAGCGGATGCTCTACCGAAAACTCGGTCACCAAAAATACGAGCAGCCCGACGGCAGAGATAGCGAAGCAGCTCAGGATGTACGTCGATGTCCAGCCGCCGTTATTCCATGCAGAATTGCCGGAAGACAAGGCCAGAAGTAGCGCGGTGAGAAATGTTGACAGGGAAAGGAAGCCGACCACATCGAAGGTGCGCGCCTTCTCCGCTTTGTATTCCCGCAGCACAACCAGTAGTACGATGAGGCCGACGACCCCGATGGGAATGTTGACATCGAAAATCGTGTGCCACGAGTAATTGTCCACGAGATAGCCGCCGACCGTCGGACCTAGCGAAACCGAGGCCGACGCCGCCATTGACCAGAACCCCAGCGCGATGCCTCGTTTTTCAGGCGGGAATTCTCGCGCAACAATCGCCATGCCGATCGGCATCAGGCAACCGGCGCCGATTCCTTGAATGATGCGGAAGGCGATCAGTACGTTGAGACTCCACGACAAGCTGCAAAGCAGCGAACCGATGATGAACAGAAGCAATCCGAGAATGAAGACTCGCTTGTAGCCGAAATGGTCTGCGAACCAGCCGGATGATGGCAGCACGACCGCAAAAACCAGCAGGTAGGCCGTGAGCACCCATTCGACGCTGTCTACCGAGACGCCGAAAGTCGCCATCAGTTTGGGAATCGCAACGTTGACGACGGTTGCGTCTAAGACAGCCATGAAGGTTGCGATCATTACCGCAGCCAGCACCAGCCAGCGGTAGCTATCGTGCTCGGGATCGAGTACATCGTATCGCTCGACCAGCCGTCGGCGATATTGTGACCACCACTTGGACATGGACTAGAACCGGCTGTCCTTTACTCTGACTTCTACCGACATGCCGGGCAGGAGTCGATGGTCAGGGCCGCTTCCC
>JAPLUP010000554.1 GCA_026397575.1 Candidatus Zixiibacteriota bacterium | reverse complement strand
GTCTCTGCACCAATTTGCGAGCGGAAATACCTCGCGGACCCGCCATGGGCGAGGCTGTCTCCCGTGATACCTCCCCTCAAATTCGCTTGACTCTGGGCCGCAAATGGCTACTATATCGCCTGACCTCTGGTGATGGAGGAGGAGTTTGATGTCAGAGACTTACGACATTGTAATCATAGGCGGCGGGATCATCGGGGCGGCAGTGGCATATCATTTGGCCAAGAAGAATTACGGCAAAATTGCAGTCGTGGAGAAAGACCAATATCTGGGCAACTGCTCCACAGCCAAATGCGCCGGTGGAATTCGCGCACAATTCAGTTCGGAGATCAACGTGCGGATGTCGCTGTTGTCGGAGGATAAGTTCGAGACCTTTGCGCAGGACATGGATGCCGAGGTGCAGTTCGATCAGGTCGGTTATCTGTTTGTACTGACCAATGACGAACAGGTAAAGACTTTCCGTGCCCAGTTCGAGATGTGGAAGCGGTTGGGCGTGCCGGCACAGTGGTTGTCGCGGGATGAGATCAAAAGCTTAGTACCGGTGCTCAATGTGGATGACATTCTGGCGGGCACGTTTTCCAAGAAAGACGGTATCGGCGACCCCCATCAGTTTACGCAGGGCTATGTCGGCGCGGCGCGCAGGTTGGGTGTCAAATTCCTGCTGGAGACGGAAGCAGTCGGCATTGCCGCTACTGGCGATAAGATCACGTCCGTCAAGACCTACAACGGCGAGCTGCTGACCAACACTGTGGTTAACGCCGCCGGTCCGTATGCGCGTCAGATCGCCGGATTTCTCGGCATCGATCTGCCGGTCGTGCCGATCAAGCGCCAGATTGTGACTACGGCGCCCCTCGATTTTATCTCTGAGTCGTTCCCAATGGTCGTCGATATCGGTTCCGGATTGTATACACACAAGGAGTCGGGAGGACTGTTACTCGGGTGGGCGGACAAGAATACGCCGGAAGGTTTTGATGAATCGGTTGATCCGGAATACACTGACACAATTTTGATGAAGGGACTTGACCGTATCCCGCAGCTTGAGACCGCCGAAATCAAGACGGCCTGGGGCGGTTTGTACGAATCCACGCCTGACCATCATGCAGTTATTGGCCCGAGTGGCGAATACCCGCGTTTCTTCCATTGCACCGGATTTTCTGGGCACGGCTTTATGCATGCGCCGGCTGCCGGAATTGTGACCGCCGAGCTGATTTGCGGCGAAAAAACATCATTCGATATTTCCCCGCTGTCGCCGCACCGATTTGTCGGAGCGGTACTTGGCGAGGAGGGCACTGTAATTTAGGTAGAACTATGCAATATGACATTCTGAGGCAATCCATCGTGGCTAAAGCTTTACTTATTCTTCTGCTGGCTATCGCGGCGAGTCTCTTCGTTTCAGACAGAGCGATGGCGCGACAGTGGCCTTGGCCCGATTCCGCTGAGGTTACGGTGATGACTCCGGACAGTTTGGAGTTGGTTGGAAATCTATACTGGCCGAAGAGCGCGAAACCGACCAAGCTGCCTTTGGTAATATTGCTTCACCAAACGGCAGAGACGCACGGCGCTTGGAAAGGCTTCGTGGATGTTCTCTGTGGGTCTGATTTTGCCGTTTTTGCCATGGACCTGCGTGGCTACGGCTATTCAATCTATGATTTTCGTACACGCCAGAATCGGCCGCCGAGCACCTTCTATATCGGGGAACAAGCCCGCTATCCGGCCGATATTCGGCTGTTGGTCAAGAAGTTGTTCACTGAACATGGCAAGATGCTCGATTCGACAAGAATCGCCGTTGTCGGCGCCGAACTGGGAGGTAACGCCGGGCTGCTTTACGCCGTCGATGAACCCGGTGTGCGGTTCACGGCGCTGATCTCACCCGGATTGGAGTACAGCGGGCTGAAGATCGCGGCGGCAATAAGAGACTATGGCGAGCGCCCGCTGTTTATGGCTACCGCCAAGCTGGACATTTATTCGATGGAGTCATTAAACCTCCTATCGGATGTCGTACCGCGAGTGCTTGATGTGGCAGTCTTTGACACTTACCGCTATGGCAATGCGCTGGTCGATACCGAGCCTCAACTGGTGCGGATGCTGACTGACAGGTTGCGGCAGTATCTGAAATAGCTGGCTCGACTCTCTCCAGGTTGCGCGCCTGCGCGTATTCGCGTGTGCCGCGAATATGTGCCTAATCCCCTAATCTCCCATGTGCGGGCTGTTGAAGAAGCCTGACTAACGATGCTTTGGTGGGGGTCACAATTTAGCATAGAGAGCAGGTCGCGACTAAAGTTGCTCCTACGCAAAGCCTCAGCAGCGCGTCTTGTACGATTGTAAGAGCGGCTTTAGTCGCGACAGTCCGGGCGACAAGGGTTTTTCAGCGGTCCCGAAGGCGGAAAAGTGTGCCCTACAAGGAATGGATACGGCCAAGTCGGCTCGCGGATACTGTACGGCGACCTCTTGGGTGATCGACAATGACAATCAGCACCACTGTCAGCAGAGTCGCCAGAAGCGCAAGCATCATGTAGTTGAAAATGGGGCTGCCCGTGATTTGCTCCAGCCAGGGAAATGAACTCTCCAGACTACTGAGACTGTCCCAACGGAGTTCAGTCAGCAGCGGACGCCCGGGCTGCGCGACGTGGCGCCAGAGAGCGAAGATAGAGACTCCGACGATTACGCTCAGAGCAAAACTGCCACAGAGATACTTGAAGAGAATCGTTGAGACAGTCGGCTCAGGGAAATGCAACAGGAGCTTTTCGGTGAAGTCGCCCGGCGCGCTTACCTCCTCCAGCGAGACTGTGCTCAGTCGCGTTTCCTCAACGAGTTCAGCGGCACAGGAAGCGCAGTAGTCAATGTGTTCCCTGATCAGATCGCTCTGGGCAGGTGTTAGTGATCCATCAAGAAACGTCTTCATTCTCCAGCGAACGTCCCGACAAGAAATCATATCAGTTCCTCCCGGGAGTATTTGCCGGAAATGATTTCGCGCAACGCGCGTTTGCCCCGGTGAAGATACGTTTTCACAGTGCCGATGGGGATTGTCATCAGTTCAGCAATCTCGACGTAGCCGACACCCTTGAGATAGAACAGCCGCAGCGGTATGGCGTAGTGAGGAGGCAGTTGGCGAAGCGCTTCATCTACGACTTTGTCGCAGAAAAGTCCCTGATAGACGAAATCTGGCCTCGATGACTGATCGGCGGGAAGGTGTTCCAGCGAATCCAGTGACACCTGTTCAACACGTTTCTTCGATCGCTCCGCCAGTGCGGTGTTGATGGCGATGCGATAGAGCCAACTCGAAAACTTGGCGTCACCGCGGAAGGTCTTAAGGTTCTTGAAGGCCCGCAGAAAAGCCTCAAAAGCAAGCTCTTCCGCCCGCGATGACTCATCGATAATCCGGTTCATCAGTGTATATACGCGCGCGCGGTCCTTGTTGGTCAGCGCCGTCAGAGCCTGTCGTTCTCCCAGACGAGCGCGTTCGATGAGTTCCTGATCCAGATCGACAATCACTGTGTTCATTTGGTTATATAGACTCATTTCCTGAAGAAAAGTTGCGTTTGTGAAACAAAATCCCGTCATCATCGCTCCTATTCGGTAGAGGAGGAACAGTTATGTTCAGGGTCAATCCTGGTGAGATGTTTGGAGCGCTGGCCGCAATGGTTCTCGGTCTCGGGTTCTTTGCCCTGATCGCATATCTGGTATACCTCTTCGTCTATAAGCGTATCCAGATGAATCACGAACTGCGTCTGGAGATGATAAAGCAAGGCATGGCTCCGCAGTTGGAGCGCGAAGGGTACGGCAGCCTGAAGGCGGGAATCGTGTCAGCGGCCGTCGGTATCGGTTTCTTGATCGCT
>JAPLUP010000356.1 GCA_026397575.1 Candidatus Zixiibacteriota bacterium | reverse complement strand
GCTTCTCTACTAATACCAAATTTATACAGAAGAATTTACGCTATGGGATACGGTCACTTACTATTCGCTGAGACGGTCTTTTGTCAGCCGAAATGATGGTTCCCCACTTCCGCTATTAGTTCTTTGCCCGCGCAATATTGTACCCGCTTGGGAGGTACAACGAAATTGTCCAGCCGCTGCGGGAGCCTAACTTGTTTATCTGCAAACAACAAGAATCAAGATGAAATTCGCATGGCGGTATCGGTCGGAAACATCCGTTCCCAAGGCCGTTCTGCCCCGCTCCCGTCAAAGGGTCTGCTGCAAAATGACGACATTGCCACTTTGAAGTGGATTCGATGTTCCGAGACAAATTGCAAGTCGTTGAGAGACAGCGACTGGGGATGCTTCGTTGGATAGACGCGAAACACGAAATCCCGGAAAGGAGCATTTTGCAACACTCCCTCAAAGTAATCGGCAGGAGGCATTCAGTTATGACTGGTAGTCACGCATTATAGGGATGATAAGTTGAACGGTAGAGACGATTAGAAATTTGGCCCGGCAGTGTATATATACCGAACCGGATTGATAGTGCCGCCGAATTTGACCACTTCATAATGAAGGTGCGGACCAGTGGAGTAGCCGGTGTTTCCGATCAATCCGATCAGCTCACCACGTCTAACCTTCTGTCCTTCTTTGGTTTTGAACTGCGAGAGGTGACCATATACGGTCTGGAAGCCGTTGCCATGGTCGACGACAACAGTGTTGCCCAAGCCAGATTGGTAGCTGGTGGAAGTGACTATTCCATCGGCAGTTACGACCACCGGCGTGCCGATGCGATTGGAGATGTCCAGACCGGAATGTAGTTTCTGCTCTCCGGTAAACGGATCGCTCTTAACGCCATAGCCGCGAATAAGATAGCCCTGGGTGGGCCAGATTGACGGGGTATGATCGAGGTCGCTTTTCTTCTCCAGAAGTCGTTCATAGATATAGCTGAACTGCTCTTTTTCAAAAGAAGACAACGCTACCAATCTATCGATTTCGGCTTCAGACTGGAAAGCAGCATCCTTGATGGGTGCCGCGCCATTAGTGGAAGAAATTCCATCCGGACCACCAATACCCAGTTCGCGCTGTTGCGGGTCGATCTCGGGTAGTTCAAAGATAGTGCGGATTGCTTTTTCTTTCTCAACCAGCCCTTTGACCTCGTCGTTCAGTTTCCCGATCGACATGTTGATACTGGCAAGCTTGGCGCTGAGGAACTGATTCTCTTCAGACATTGACTTGTAGCGATGCGCTTCGACCTTGCGGGAGAAAAAGTCAATTGAAAACACCAGACTTGCGCCAGAATAGAGAAATACAACCGCTGCCAAACTAATCAGCAACGATTTGGAAAAGGAGAATTGCTTGATGTTACCTGAATCAGGAACAATAAAGAACGATAGTTTTTTCTTCATCCCTAAAGAACATTACAGTGTGCGCTTCCAGCTCTGTCTTGAGAGCCCCCAAAAGTCCGGGGAACATATCCCGACACAACTTTTTTGTCAAGCTTTTTTCCACACTTTTTGCTAACAAACTACGTGCCAACAAGATAAACTTTCTTCAAACGGCTTGTGGTCGGCTGCTTTCGGCAGTCATGGTGGCCACAACATATAGTCGGTCACCTATCCGAAAGTCCAATATCGTCCCCTTCTGCATCCTCTTTGTCACCATGTCCGTCATCGGTCTGCCGAGCATTTTCGCGGCTGTACGGGTGGAAGCCGGAATCCGGCCGTCACTCTGGATTTCCCAAACGGACGCCGGGATTGCCATTCTGGCGGGAAAGACATTCCCGTTTCTGCCAGTAACAGCCCTTCTTGGCCAGGACTGTCCAAGGGGCTCTCTTTGGCGCCTGTCCTCAACGCAGCCAAGGCGCAAGCAGCCAGTTCTTGGGCGAAAACAGCGACACGCCGGAGAATAATTCGATTTTGGATGCTTTATGAAGCTGCTTTGAGACCGCTGGGAAGGGTCAAGAAATGCAGTTTGACGGCCTGGAGTCGACCGCGCGCAAGCTATTTGATAACTTGCCACTCCTGACGGAGGATCTTGTTGACGACCTTGATGAATTTCTCGCTGTTGAGGTTCTGCAGCGAATAGAGATGCCAGCAAGTCTTGTGAGGAATCTTATATCCAGATCTGCGTTTTTTCGCCATAGTTCCTCTCAACCGGGACAGCTATGTTTGCGACCTCTCGCCCGTAATCCAGAACACTCGAATCTTGCTCAAGTGCCCGAATTATCTGCTGCAAATCCAGTGCCCAGCCGGCAAGTTATTCCTGTCACGAAGTGGCTGAGCTATTCTATTGTATGTTAACAACTTGCGTGCAAATTACTACTCTGAAACGGTGGTTATTGGTTTCGAAAAATACTGGATTTACCCCATACTTTGCGGGGAATGTGCAGCAGAATATCAACTGCGCAGGAAGGGAAGTAAATTCGCCGGTTGGACGGGCACCCGCCGGACGAGTGAAGCCACCTGCGTCCCGATTGCTCTTGTAGCTGTGAGGGCATGCGACGGGCACCTGAGATGATTGCGGCCGATGAGAAAATCTCCCCCACAGAATTCACAGTGACAGAGTCTGTCAGGGGTGTGAGGTATTCTGATTACGGATGTGACAGGAATTTGTGTGTGTGACACCTAAATGGCAGTTGCGCTGCTCAGAGCCAGCCGATGAATGTGGATGGTAACCTCGACAATTTGATTGCCGGCGACCTTGCTGGACGTGGGATACAATCGGAGTGCAAAATGAATTGGCAGAAACATGCCCCTTTGAGAAGTAACAAGGCGCCGCCCTAAGGACAGTGTCAAATAAGTGTTGCTGACACTCCACAAAGTGAGAGATTATACGTCAGTGACAGCGGTAGCGACTTTGTGTTGACAGGCAAGGTGGGGTTCTTTGTCTGAATCTCCGAACCCCACTTGCCCGGATGATCGAGACGATAAAATCTCGACTCACACAAAGCTACGAATTGGATTCCACTTCTGGAAGGAGAATATCATGAAGCGAGAACGTTTGCACAGTTTGATTGCCATGGTGTCGATCATGGTCACGGCAATACTGCTGGGCTTGTTGGTGAGTGGGTGTGCGAAAGACTGTCCGACCTGTCCGAAGGTGGAGGAGTCCAGGCGCTACAGGGGTTGGCTATATTATACAGAGGGAGTTTCGGACAATACCACGCTTTACAAAGTCGACATGGAGACCGACTCGATTGTGGATAGTCTGAAGCAGGAGGATCCGAGAGAGGCTCTTGGGCGACTCGGCGTTTCGAGCGACGGACGTTTTTTGGGTCTGATGTATTCCAAAACGTCCGATTCAAGTCTTACTCAAATGGATCGCACGACGCGCATCTACGACGCGCAGACCCAAGCGCACATCACCGATTTGTCCGAGGGAGTGACGCCATTTTTTGACACTTATGACAACCTGCTAATCGGACTTCGAGCGGATACTACCGGCAATTACATCATCGTGATGCAGATACCGACTTTTACTTCAATGCGCGTGGACAGTGTGGGGAACTTCCTACCCCGGCTAATCGACCCCTCGCATGACCTTCTTTATGGAAATGCATCAAATACCGGCTGGACGCACGAATATGCTACCGGCTTCTACTCCTACAACTACGCGAGCCATGAACTGAAACCGCTTCCCATACTCTGGTCGCCAACCGACACCATTGAATATGTGTACACGCTCTGCCTAAGTTCAAACGGAGAAATCCTCTATTTCACCGGGGCTGAACACGCGGGAGCCACAGTGTTCGGCGCGATGGCAGGGGCATTTGATCTCAACAGCCGCACGCTGCTGTGGTACTACCCCCTGGTGACCCCGATAGGCGGAATTGCCGTCTCCCCTGACGGAAAAGAAGTCTGGGTTACCGATCCCGGTCCGACCGGATACGATTGGGATTCTGGTACCATCTTCATTCTGGACGCCTCTACTGGTCGCTATCTGCAAGGTATCTCCATGTACGGATACCTGCCCGATTCCAATCCCTATTTCAGCCTCCCCGGCAGAGGGATCGTTTTCTCTCCCGCGGGAGATCGGGCCTACGTACAGGCGAGTCACACCTTTACTAATCCGTACGGAACTGTGGTCGTAGTCGACGCAAAAAAGAAGGCGATTGTGAAACTACTCAGACCGAACATGCACAGTGA
>JAPLUP010000129.1 GCA_026397575.1 Candidatus Zixiibacteriota bacterium | reverse complement strand
TGAGCTTCGGCGATATTGTAGGAATCAAGTGTGTTGTCGGGATTGATGTCGGCCCGGCGGACGATGCCGGTTAACGTCATCGTCTGGTGGTCCGAGTTGATCGTGACTACGCGCGAACCTTGAATTACGAGATCGCCGTTGTTGCGTTCGGCGATTACCTCTACCGTCATTTTCCCCTTGAGCAAACCGGCACGACTGTTCTCGCCCTTGCCGTCATACTTGTTATTGTTTGCGTTGTCGGCGGAGAACAGCGGTATGAATTTCAGCGGACCTACGCCTCCGGTGCTCTTGGTACTGGCATCGCTTTTCTCTTCGGTCTTCAACTGCGAGGAGTTCGACGCCTGCGCGTTCTCATAAACCAGCACGGTCAGCAGATCGCCGACCCGTGCGGCCTTGATGTCGGTGAACAATGATCCGTCGGATCCGACCCGTTGGGCATAAAGCGACGTTGGCGACATGATGCCGACTGCTACGATCGGCAGCAATGCCAGCAGAGTCGTGAACACCCTATTTGTTGATCTTGACTGTCTTTTCATCCTGTATCACCGCGCTGATTATTCTGCTACTGGACACGTTCTTTACTTTAATCGTTTCTCCCCGACAACCGGATTCCTTGGCCTCACCGGAAGCGGTGATTTTGATGCTGCCGCTGGAGTATTCGATGCTCACCAAATCACCGCGCTTGACGATCTCTTGCTTCCGCAAGAATGACTGCGTCAGCGTTCTGCCCACCGCCATTGCTCTCGCCGCTGACTTCCCGTCAAGTTCCCGGGGCAAAACTATCGGCGGATCGGCAAGCGACGTGACTTCACGACGCGCAACATCGAAAAGCTCCGGCGTCAAATCCTGTCCCTGCTTGATCGACTCTCTGGCTACCAGCACCTTCTGAAAAAGGTTGATTTGCAGATTGAGATTGGCCGTCTGGAAAATGCCGTTGTTCTTGAACAAGTAGACCTTGACCCAGCAACTACCAAGCGGTCTGGCATCGCCGAGGGGTTCCACTTTGAGAGAATCATACACCGAGGGCAACGACGAGGCAAAAGCCGGAATGGTAATAAGGTATTCATTGCCATCCCGCAGCATTCCCGCTCGTAACTGCTGCTCGATGTCGGACGCCAGACTTCCGGAGGCATCCGTGGATGCCACCGGAAGCAGCATTAGACACAACATCGTTGGGAGGAGTAGTGTCTTAATCATATCTTATCTTTTCAGGTTATTGACCAGTGACGTCATGTCGTCGGCGGTCTGTATTGCTTTCGAATTTATCTCGTAGGCGCGTTGGGCTACGATCATGTTGACCATTTCTGTGACCACATCTACGTTCGACATTTCCAAATACCCTTGGTTGAGCTTGCCCATTCCCGCTTCACTTGGGACGCCGGTGATGGGCGTTCCGGAGGCCGGCGTTTCCTGGTACAAGTTGTGGCCGATGGCCGACATTCCGGCCGGGTTCATAAAGCGCGCCAATTCGATTTGTCCGACCTCGGCCGGTGTATTACTACCGGATTGGACCACAGAAACCTTGCCGTCAACGGCGATGGAAATCGACGAAGCATCTTGTGGAATCGTGATTTCCGGAGTCAACAGGTAACCATCAGAGGTAGCCAAACGACCTTCAGCGGTCAGTTTGACGCTGCCATCGCGAGTGTAGGCGGTGGTGCCATCCGGTTGCTGCACTTGAAGGAATCCGTCGCCATCAATCGCGATATCAAGAGGATTACCGGTTTGCTGCAGTGTCCCAACCGAGTATTCACGCGTCGTGGCAACCGGTCTGGCGCCGTAACCAATGTCCAGCGCCGTCGGTGTCACAGCGCCAACCGCCGACTGCACTCCCGGTTTACGAAGAGACTGATACATGATGTCCTGGAATTCGACTTTGGCCTTCTTGAAGCCGGTAGTGTTGACGTTGGCGAGGTTGTTCGCAATATTGTCAACGTTCAGTTGCTGCGCGGTCATTCCGGAAGCAGCGGTTCTAAGTGCTCTGATCATTTTCTTTTCTCTCCCCTTACGCTTTCCTAGGCAGATCGTTGACAGCCTTGCCAAGCGACTCATCCTGGATCTGGATCATCCGCTGGCCGGTCTCGAACGTGCGGTAAGAGTCGATCATATCGACCATCTCCCGCAA
This sequence comes from Candidatus Zixiibacteriota bacterium, assembly GCA_026397575.1. Taxonomy (GTDB): domain Bacteria; phylum Zixibacteria; class MSB-5A5; order CAIYYT01; family CAIYYT01; genus CAIYYT01. Next base: position 1,311 of record JAPLUP010000129.1, on the reverse strand, counting down.
CACATCGACATTTGATTTTTCCAAGTATCCTTGCCGCACGACCACGGGACTAGCCTGAGTCGCACTAGCACTATTCGGCGCCTTATAGAGGGTGCCGTTGACCTTCTGTAATTGATATGGCTTGGCGAAATCAACAACCTTGAGCGTGCCGAGCATGGCGTTGTCGACGTACACTTGTCCGGTGCTCGTCACGGTCAACTTCCCACCTTGAACCGTAAGCGGACCACCATCGGTCAGGACAGGATAATTGTCGGAATTAACCAGTTGTCCGGAAGGTGAGATGCTGAATGATCCGTTGCGAGTGTACGCTTCACCATTAGGCGTCTGCACGGCAAAGAAGCCGTTACCCTGTATGGCGAAATCGAGGTCACGACCGGTGGGATCAAGCGCCCCTTCTGTATAGTCAGTGTAGAGCTTGTCAATCATGCGCGTCTCCCAAGACGTGGTTAGCTTGCCATTAAGTCCTTGTTGTTCTTTGACGTAACGAAAGAAGATAGAGTCCTTCTTGAATCCAGCAGTTTCGGCGTTGGCCAAGTTATTTGCCACAATCTCTTGCAGCCGCAGGCGCGGAACCATGGACGCTGCGATTTTCTGTATGCCTTTAATTAACATAATTCCACTTCCGATGTTGCCATATTGCAAGAGCATTGCCAACTTTTCGGGCAGGCCAATAAATGCTGTAAGTTAATCTGTAATAGTGATTTACAACTGCGTGAAAATTGCGAACCGGGAAGTTGGTATCAGCTTCTAAGAAAATCTTTCCGTTGCGGCAAAATATAATTTCTCAGGGGGCATGAGATTAAGGCTGGCGGAGTGCTTTTCGGGTCGCTTCGCTGCGAGGAGCCGGGGTGTCCTGCGTCCCTCAGATCAAACTTCTCTGATCCTTGTTTTGGCCGCCGAGCACGTGCAGGTGCTTTACCTTAGTTATGTTGATTAGCTCATTGATTGCTTTGTGGAAATCCTCTTCTGTAACTGAGCCTTTGTTGGTTTTCGTGTACAGCGCACAATCGAGTTTGTACCCATAACACTGCAGCGCCTCTGCAAGATAGCAGACATCGACGTAAAGGCATTTGATCATGACATGATCCTTGGGCAAGTATTGCTCCCTTCTCTCCGGATAGTGACCCACCCTTTACCACTCGTGTTATCGGCGCTGAAGTGTGCTGAGTTGAGTGAAACTTTGATCGATAACGGCTTCGGCCAAAGATTGTTCAAACTTTGAAGTCAAGCTTCCCATCTCGTCGAAGGCGGGACCTGCCAGTTGATGGGAGAAGCTTACTTCCCTCCGCCGGATTGCTGCTTGCTTTGCTC
>JAPLUP010000519.1 GCA_026397575.1 Candidatus Zixiibacteriota bacterium | reverse complement strand
TCAAATTCCCCGCCGACTGGATAGCGGGCACAACTGATTTCACATTGTCAACTTCCTCATTCCCGACAGTCCGTTTCGCGGGCAGTTTGCAGTATCTCCTCGGATATCCGCACGGGTGTGTGGAGCAGACGACGTCCAAGCTTTTCCCGATGCTCTATTTCGACGAACTGGCGCGTCTTGCCGAACCGGAGTTGTTCAAGAAAAACAGCGTTGATTACTATATAGAGGAAGGCATCACGAAGCTCGCGAACATGCAGATGACGTCCGGCGCTTTCTCCTACTGGCCGCAAGGCAACTTCCAGAATAATTGGAGTTCGATTTACGCCGGACATTTCCTCGTGGAAGCGCGCAAGGCTGGTTACACCGTTTCCGACCGCGTTTATGGCCGCGTGATCGGCGCGCTCCAGAGCTTTGCCCGCGACTATCGCGCCGGGATGTATGACGAATATCAGTCGGCTGTTTATGCCAACTATGTCCTCGCCCTCGCAGGCAAACCCGACCGCAGCACGCTGTTCTATCTCAAGGACAATGCCATCAGCCAACTCAAGGATTATTCGCGTTTTCAACTGATCGGCGCGCTGGCGATGGCGGGTGATCTGGCGAATGCGCGACAGTTGATGCCCAAGACCATCCTGGCTTCCGACACGCTCAGAGTATGGGAAAGCGGAGGCAACTTCAATTCGCCGATTCGTGCGCGGGCGATTATGCTCGATGTGCTCTCAGAAGTCGAGCCCACCAGCCCGCTAATTCCCAAGCTGGTGGAGAGCTTGAGCAAAGCGGTCAATCCGCAGGGGCGTTGGTACACGACGCAAGAGAATGCCTACGCTCTAATGGCTCTTGGCAAAGTGATGAAGAAACAGCCGCAGGCCAACTTCACCGGCACGGTTCAACTCAATGGCGTTGCTCTTGGCCAGATCGACAACCAGAACTACAACTTCCGCGCCAAAGATTGGGCCGGCAAGGAAGTCACGATCAAAGTCAACGGCAGTGGAGTCTGCTATTTCTACTGGCGAGCCGACGGCCTGCCATCGACGCTCAAGATTGACGAATACGACAACGACTTGCAAGTGCGGCGTCGTTTTCTCGATGAAAACGGCAACCCGGTCAATTACGCCGGACTTCGCCAGGGTGACATGGTGATTGCCGAAATCACCGTGAAGGCGCTCAATGAGTCGATTGATAACGTTGCTATCATCGACATGTTGCCGGCCGCCTTCGAAATCGAAAACCCACGCCTGCAATCACGCAAGGGCATCACTTGGATTGGTGACAAGGCCTACGATCCACTGTACATGGATATCCGCGATGATCGGATGGTGCTCTACGGCAACTTCCCCTATGGCAAGGAAATGAAATGCTACTACGGTATTCGCGTGGTTTCAGAGGGTTCATTTATCGTGCCGCCGGTGCGCGCCGAGGCGATGTACGCCCCGATGAAGGCATCGGTGGCGTCAAGCGGCAAGGTGGAAGTTGGCCGACCGTAAGAGGTTGCGATTTATTTCCGGGGCGATCGACAAATCGCCCCAACGCCGCGCAAAAGGGGTAATCTCTTCTGGGGTAGCTCAGCATGCTATGATTCGAAGCTTTCTTGCGTTTGTCGGCTTGTTGGCTCTGTTGTTTGTGGCAGGCATCATCATCTTTCAGTTGCCGGTTGAAAAACTCTATCCGGCGGCATCAACCGTCGTGCTCGATCGCAACGGCCAATTGTTGCGCGCGTATTTGACTCCGGATGACATGTGGTGCATCCGTGTCAACGGCAACGAGATTTCTCCCGCGCTCAAGACTGCGGTATTGGCATACGAAGATCGCTCGTTTTACCGACATCCGGGCATCAATCCGAAAGCGATCATCCGGGCAGCAGTCGCTAACTGGCAGGCGAAGAAGATCGTGCAGGGTGGCTCGACAATCACGATGCAGGTTGCCCGCCTGATGGAACCGAAAGAACGCACGCTCTTCGGCAAGGCCATCGAAATCTTCCGTGCCTTCCAACTGGAGCTGCACAATTCGAAAGATGAGATTCTGACTTGCTACTTCAATCTTGCGCCTTACGGTGGCAATATCGTCGGCATCGGTGCGGCATCGCGCTTCTACTTTGGCAAAAGCCCCGATCGGCTCAGCTACGGCGAGGCCTGTCTTCTGGCGGCAATACCCAATTCCCCCAACCGCTATCGTCCCGACTTGAATGCCGCCGAAGCGAAACGCGGGCGCGACAAAATCCTGCGCATCCTGCTTAAGGACGGCAAAATCACATCGCAGCAATTCGCTGAGGCTTCCGTTGAGCTGATCCCAACCAAGCGTTTCGATCTGCCGTTTTTGGCGCCACATTTGGCTGATCTGTTGTTCCGATCGTATCCACATACGGAGCGGTTGGAATCGACCATCGATCCGACAACGCAGCAGCTTGCCGAGACCACTCTGCGCAGTCAATTGCGACCATTGATTCCGGAAGGCATAACCAATGGCGCGGTCGTTGTGATCGATAATAGGAGCAAGGACGTGCTCGCGTTGGTCGGCTCGTGCAATTTTTTTGATTCGCTTAATGGCGGGCAGGTCAACGGCGCGGTTGCGCCCCGTTCCCCCGGCCGGTCAATTTTGACGAAACCTATCACGGCGCGGTAACGGTCGAGGAAGCGCTGATTCGCTCGCTAAATGTTCCGGCAGTCAATATGTCGGCCAAGCTTGGTTCCGATGGTGTCTACACTCTGCTCAAAGACGCCGGCGTTACGACTTTGCCGAAGCCACAGGAATACTATGGCCTGTCGCTGATTCTCGGCGGCTGCGGGGTTGATCTCCTTGAATTGACCAATCTTTATTCCGGCTTGGCAGATGGTGGCAACATCCGCGGCTATCGCCTGCTCAAGACAACTCCCGAACCGGCATCACGGCGATTACTTTCCGACGGCGCGTGCTTCATCGTCACTGACATCCTGACTCAACTGCGTCGCCCCGAACTCCCCGCAGTCTGGGAGGCCACCTTACGCATGCCGAAGGTCGCGTGGAAGACCGGCACCTCTTACGGCAAACGTGACGCCTGGAGCATCGGCTACACACCTCGGTACACGGTGGGTGTTTGGGTCGGCAACTTCGGTGGGCAGGGTCATCCGCGTCTTGTCGGCGCTGAAGTCGCCACGCCAATCCTGTTCGCGATTTTCGACGCGCTGGAAAGTTCCGGTGACAGTCGTTGGTTCGTGCAGCCGAACTCCGTGGCGCGACGACAGGTCTGTGCAACCAGCGGATTGCCGGTATCGCCATGCTGTGTCGCCACCGCTGACGAAATTTACATTCCCGGCGTGTCGCCAAACCAGAAATGCGCGATGCACGAGATGATCATGGTCGACAAACAA
>JAPLUP010000346.1 GCA_026397575.1 Candidatus Zixiibacteriota bacterium | reverse complement strand
TCGCCGTCGGGGATGTTGCGATGGCCGTCGCATTTCACCGGCGGGATGCCTTTGATCGAGAAAGTCAAATCGGTCTCGCCCGGACCTTTGATATGAACCTTGTCGGTTTTCGACATGAGTTTGACCAATGGGTCCATGGCTTTCGACATCTTGGCGTAGTCGATGCAGCAGACGTCATAGTAGTATTTCTCGAACTGCTCCTGCGGTTGCTGCGCCAGTTGTGCCATGGCATCGTTGGGGAAACGAAGCACAACCCATTTGGTTTTCATAACGCGCTGCTGGAGATGCACGGGCTTATAATAGAGGGAACTCCAGGCCTTCATCTTGGCGGCAGGGACGTCATTAAGATCAAAAGGATTATTCGAGCCACGGATGCCGATGTAGCACTGGGTCTGTTTCATCATCGAAAGATGGAACTTGGCGAACGCCTTGATTTGCTGTTCGTTGTTGGTCAGCAGAAACTGGCGGATGATCGATTCATCGTTGTAATACCAGAACGGCACGCCGCCGGCTTTGGTGACTTTGCGGATGACGGCTTTGCCCAACTCGATCGTGGGAACGCCTTTCATTTCGACGTAAACAAGCTCACCTTTCTGTACACGGCAGGAATAATTAACCAGGATGTCGGCGAGTTTGTCGTTGCGGGGATCAATCACGGAATACCTCCTGAATGGACAAGAATCTCTTACGCAGCAAATAACTGGGAGGAGGGGCAGAAATCAATTATAATCTCCACTGGTGAGGGACTGTTGAAAGAGTCATTCGAAAGCGCCGGCAGGAATCCTTTCCTGCCGGATCAGCAAACTAGTCAAGGTCGTCAGGAAAGGATTCCTGACGACGCCTTATGCTTTGGATGCTCCAGCGCTTATGGAAGAGTGGCTTTTTCAACATCCGCGTTGCGACTTGGAAACCTCCGCACTTGGTCGATCTCGGCTGCCGCAATGCTCATTCTGCTATTCGTGGCCTGCGCCAAGGACCTGGCGCCTCCGGGAGGGCCGCCGGATACCAAGCCGCCGACGATACTGGCGACCTCACCGGTGGAAGGGGACACTTTGATTCCGGTAGATGCCAACATCCGAATCATGTTCTCGGAACGGATTCAGGCGAAAGCGGCAGCGAGTGCTCTGTTTATCTCGCCACCGCTGAAGGCCGAGCCACGGGTCAAAGCCAAGGGATCTATGCTGATCGTTGATCCTGCCATAAATTTCGAGCCGGACAAGACGTATGTCGTGACAATCGGCGCGTCGTTGACCGATCAAGTCGGCAATCGCATGTTGAGTTCTTCGGCATTCGCGTTTTCTACGGGGAGTCATATCGATTCAGCTACGGTACGAGGTATCGTTTACAATCAATTTCGTCCGGAACCGAATTTCCGGGTGTTTGCTTATGAAGTGAAGCCGTGGTTGCCCGATTCGCTTTTTGCTGTCGTGCCGGACTATATCACCGAGACCGGCAAGGATGGCCATTTCGAATTCAAGTACATGCGACCGGGCGAATATCTGGTGCTTGGTGTGGAAGACAAGGATCGTGACAACAAGATCAGCGGAGAGTCGGAACGGGTCGCGCTGCCGAATTCGACTGCTCTCGCTAAGAAGATCACGGAGCCAGCGACAGATTATTCCCTCTACGTCAGCCGTTACGATTCACTCAACTTTGCGCTGGCCAACTGTCGTGGTGTTGCCGGCGCGGTGACGATGGAGTTTTCCGGTGGCAAGTTGGATGCGGCGACAATCAATCCCGATTCGATAAGAATCAGCCCCCGCAGCCGAGAGATATTCAAGCCTATGACGGCGGTCGTGTTTGAGCAGGAATCGGGCAAGTTGCATTTTTGGAGTGATCGTTTGCTGCCGGACTCGTCGTTTCACATAAGGGTCAGTGGACTGCACAGCATAGAAGGGCGGCATCTGGATGGCGATACGGCGGCGTGCGATGTACGCCTGCGCGAAGTTGATGACGAGAAACCGACAGTCATATCGCGATCACCGGCAGCCGATCGGTTTCTGATGCTACCGTCGGAGACTTTGAGCGTAGTCTACTCAGAGCCGATGATGATTCAATCGGGCGCGGCTAGGATCGTGGCTGATTCAACCCTCTCAATTGGTGTGCAAGCAGTCGCCGGCCTCGGAACCGAGTATCGCTTCATTCCCGAAGACAGTTTGCCGGCAAATCGACGACTAAAGTTTGTCATGTATAATCGCATGGTGGCTGACCTGTATGGCAACTCACCGGCGGACTCATTGTTCCAATTCGATTTTACGGTTGCGAGTCCGGACTCATTGGGACTGCTGACAGGGACGATTGAGAGTAGTGACACGGTGGCTTTCTTGCTGCAGGGTCTTTACAGGAAAATGAAATACACATTCTCGCACAACGGTACCGAGCATTATAGTTGGCAGTTGTATCCCGATAGTTACACGCTCTACACGTATGCCGACCAGAATCGCAATCACCGTTGGGATATGGGAACGCTAGCACCGATGTCCTTTGCGGAGCGTGGTTGGATTGTGGCTGATACGATCAAGATTAGAGCCAGATTCGAGCGCGAAGGATTCTATCTCAATTTGAAGTAGCAGGAGTTGCGATATGTTTGAAGGATTAGGACTGCCGACCTGGGGGATAGAGGTCTTCACCGCCGCTGCCATGATCGTCGCCGCCGTGTTTGTGGCCGGTTTGCTGATAGTGATCCTCAATTTCGTCAAGAAGCATCTTGCCAGCCCGACAACCAAGGAACTAAACAGCCAGATTCTTGACGCCATCAAGAAACCGGCGCTCTGGCTCCTGGTCTTTGCGGCATTGGCGATAACCTCGCGCCGTCTGGAAACACGCTTTCCTGACGGCAACCAGCTTCTATTCAAGATCATCGGCAGCGCCATTTTCATCGGAATCGCCGTGATCGTCACGTTCCTGCTGCTGCGGCTGGTCAAGATATTCACGATATGGTACGCCAAATCGGTGGCAGCACGCACCGAGAGCAAGATTGACGACAATCTGCTGCCTCTGGCGCATCGCATCATGAAGATCGTCATCTTCGTGATTGCCGCCGTAACGATTCTGGATCATTTCCATGTCGATGTTAAGGGGTTGCTGGCGGTTCTGGGTGTCGGCTCGCTGGCCATCGCTCTGGCGGCGCAGGACACGATTGCCAACATGATATCCGGCTTCATTATTATGGTCGACCGACCGTTTCGGGAGGGAGACCGGATTGTGTTGCCATCGGGTGAGACTGCTGATGTCTACGATATCGGCATACGTTCGAGCAAATTCCTCACGTTTGACAATACATTGATTGTTGTGCCAAACAACGACTTGGTGAAGTCGAAGATCACCAATCTCTCCTATCCGGAGGAGGAAATCAGAGTCAAAATCGAGTTGGGGGTGGCGTACGGCAGTGATATTGACAAGGTGAAGACGCTTCTGGTGAAGGCGGCATTCGAGCACCCGGCTGTGCTCAAGAGCCCCGAACCATCCGCTTTTTTCAGCAGCTTTGGCGAATCGGCCCTGAACTTCATGCTGGTTTGCCGCGTCGCAACGCTTGCGGATCAGTGGAATGTGGGGGAGAACCTGCGTTGCCGAATCTACCGTGATCTTCAGGTTGCAGGTATAGAGATTCCGTATCCACAGCGCGTTGTCTATCTACGTAAGGATGAGACGGGGTAACCGCTATGGCGGCAGGTTATTGCAGGAAGGGAATTTGGAGTTGCTCCGGCACTTCACAAGGATAGCAAAAAGAGCAGTTCTCAGCCAAGGAGGGTGTTCATGACAGTGGCCCTGACGGGCAGTACCCTGTGGGAGCGGGTGCCGATCGCAGAGATATAAAGCGTTGACAAGTTCGTTTAACCGTGTATAATTCGTATGTCTTGTTGGTAATTGTCACTGTTGACATTCAATGACATCATGATGAAAATGAAGACAATCATACTCCTCGTTCTGGTCTGCCTGCTTCTGACGCCGCTTGCGTCAGCACAGAATGACACCAAGACCGACTTTTGGTCGGAGCAATCGCTGTCCGAGGCCAGCGGGACAATCACGCAGTTGACGGTTTTTCCTCAAGTCGACACCGTGGGCGTCAGAACCGTCTATCGAATCGAGTTCGGTCTGAATGGTGACACACTGCAGCCGGAAGCAACCGCACGGCTATTCTTCCCCACTGGATTCGGGCTGACCGAGATTGACTCCGTGCTCTATTCTGACGACGATCCGGGGAATGTTGAGTATCAGATCGGTGGCATATCCCGCGAAGGACAAGAACTGAGAATCGAGTTTGCCGTTGGCGGGCAGGCCCCGGCAATGGGTAGCAAGATAACTTTGAAGCTGTTTGGCGTTCGCAATGCAACGGAAACGCGTTCATATGAGATAGCTCTCGCAATTATGTCACTGACGAGTGAGCTTATTGCGCCTCCGACCTGGTCGGCATCGTTCTCTCTGCGCGCCGACAAGTTAGCAACGTTTTCATTGTATCCCGAAGGCATACAGCAGGTGCGAGCGGGGACTATTCTGCAGTACTCTGTCGAGACGCTGGATCGTTTTGGAAATGCGATTTTTGTGCAACCAATCAACTGGAGCGTGATCGGCGTGCCATCACCGACAGGCACAATTGCAGGCGGCATCTTCCAGGCGAAGCATACCGGTGCTTCCAAGATCGTCGCGAGCTATCAGTCGTTTGCCGATACCAGCAGTCTGGTGTACGTGCTGCCGGGCGTTTTTGCACATTTCGTGATGAGTGGCGCTCCCGAGTCCGTGGTGGCTGGTGACGGTTGGCGTAACGGCATTGACGATGTCGTTGTCACGGCGTACGATCTCTTTGGGAACGTAAGCGATGACTTCAATGGAGCAGTTTATTTTCGTTCGAGTGATGCACTGGCGGTGATCCCGTACACAAAGACGGCGCCCTATAGTTTTGTAGCCGCCGATCAAGGTCGCCACACTTTCCCCAGCTCGGGTTTCAAACTTTTCACAGCAGGAAGGCAGAGCTTGGACTTGCTCACGGGGGATACCGTGATGCAGACGATCAGCGGCATTACCGTACTTCCAGCGTC
>JAPLUP010000678.1 GCA_026397575.1 Candidatus Zixiibacteriota bacterium | reverse complement strand
TTCGGCGAGTTCTCGCTGTTCCGGCACGTCATCGACCACCAGGATGGTGCCGGTGCCTTCCAGATCGGTATCGATAGGAACGGTGGCAACGGTTGCTGCGTTGCTAGCCGGAAAATAGAGCAGGAATTCCGTACCTTTCCCAAGTTCGGAGAAAACGTCATAATGACCCTTATGGTCTTTAATAATTCCATAGACAACCGCCAGACCCAGACCACTGCCACTCGCGCCCATTTGCTTATTAGAGTAATATGGCTGGAATATCTTCTGGATGTTGCGCGGGTCGATGCCGATACCGGAATCGCGAATACTCAGAACAACATAGTCGTTTTCCACGATCTTGCTGAAATCGCTGTGCAAATGACTGAGATGCTCCTGAGATATCTTGATTGTCAATGTGCCGCCATCAGGCATCGCTTCAAAGGCGTTGACCACAAGATTCATAATGGCTTTCATGAGGTGTGATGACGATCCCATTATGTTGCTTGCACCGTCATCCAAGGCAGCAGTCACTGTAACTGCGGGATGCGACGTTTGCAGCGACAGACAATTCGGCGATTCTAGATACTGTCTGACGACATCGTTGATACTGATAGGCTTCAGTTCGCACCTGCCCCTTCTGGCCAACGCCAGTAAGTCTTGAATCACGTCGGCAGCATCCTGAGCGGCCTTACCCATAATTGTCAATTGCCGGCGCAGCGGACTGTCCGAAGGCAATTTCATCATGATCAGTTCCGGATAGGCGACGAGCGGGCCAAGGATGTTGTTAAGATCATGCGCCACTCCTCCCGCCAGCAAACCGAGCGATTCCATCCGCTCTGCCTTCTCCAAGCGTCGCTGCAGCGCTTCACGTTGTTCTTCCGCCTGAATACGCAAGGTCACGTCGCGGGCCACGCCAACAATCCCGGCAACTTTGCCGTCCTCAAGAAACGGTTGTTCGTTAACCTCCAGCATGATCCTCTGCCCTTGCTTATGGTAGATCTCTACCGGATAGGGCGGAAAGGCGGCTCCTTCACGGAGAGTTCTCTCAGTGTATTCTATGACCTTAGCGTTGATGGGATTGTCGGTCAAGAATGTCGAATAGTGCCGCGCCCACTCCTCAGGTGCGTAGCCAGTCACGGCTTGCACTGACTGCGAAACACAGTGAAAGATGCCGTTAGTATCATGTCGATAAATGAAGTCGCGTGTGTTCTCAAGGAGAACGCGTTGCTGTTCCGCCAAGGCCGAGACCTTGGAACTTGCTGTTTCTAACGCTTGTTCAGCGCGCTTATGCTCGACTATTTCGCTAATCAGATTCGCATTTTGCTGGAAAAAATGGCTGATCAGATGGGCGATCAGACCAAACTCGCCGCCGGCCATTTTCAACTTCTCGAGGGGAAGCGGATCGTCGTTCGTAAGCGCCACAGAGATAAGTCTAAGCGGGCGCGTGACCCAGCGATGCAGCGTAAGAAAGAGAACAAGTATCAGTACACTGAGAAAGGCCATAATGAGTTCTGAACGCCAAACAGCGCGATTGAGTTCCTTCAGGAATCGCGATTCGCTTTCGCTGCGCACTACGGCCAGCGGCTTGTCGCTCAAGTCAAACAATGTATCGGCAATACGAATCAACCCCTCATGCCGAGCAGACGTCCACGGTGGCAAAGTATCCAAGTTCAGTGCTACCGAAATCCGGCTCTCCGCAAGATACGACAGTTCTTTAACGTACTCCGACGACCAGAGTCGCCCCACGAAAAAGAATCCCTGCGGTGGAGATTCTCGTTTGTCGTCGGAACTCGGTTGGATGGGCGCGCCAAAGACCTCCAAAACGCTGGAAGACGTCCGGACAAAGAAGTGAGGGAAATAGCCGCGTCGAAAGACGGCTGCACTGGAGTCGCGCGAAATCGGTAATGTCAGTTCGTTCAAGTCGGGATAATTGGAGGCGTAATATACGGGAGTAAGATTCGTGTCGCACACCCAGGCAACCGAGGATTGAAACGTGTTCAAAGAGACATCGATATTCTCCTTTGCCCAGGCGCTGTCCCGGTCGTTTACGAAGTTGACCATCTCATCCCAGAAACTGTAGTCGTAGGCCAAAGTCCTCGCTGCGTAGCTCTTGAGATCAGTGATCTTTTGGAGCAGCATACTTCTGGCTTGTTCTTGCTCAGCCATGGTCATGTCGACGCGCTCTGTTTCAGAATAGTGCAACACGGCCATACCTGCCAGGAGCATGCAGATCATCACTGCCAGCAGTAGCAACAAGCGTGTTTGAACATTAATCAAGCGTGAATTCCTCTTTGCCTGGTATCTGTTCCTGTTCCCCTCTTACCAACCCATCTGTCCCACGGAACTCAGATTTAGTATCGTCAAATGCAGTTTGAACCTAAAGCTGGGGTTGGATAGGCAGGGAGATCTGTTAAGCTAATGCCGGAGGGGGGAATCGAACCCCCACGGGGTGTAAGCCCCGCCGGATTTTGAGTCCGGTGCGTCTACCAATTTCACCACTCCGGCATGTTGTCGATTCTATAATTGTTTCTGGCGCCGATGTCAAGAAATTCTCTGGACCGCCTGCTGATTGCAGCAATGCAACAAGAAAGGGGTTGCCTGCCGCCAACGAAATCGCTTATATGTCGGCGAGAAGAGCAGACGGCGCACGAGTACGAGCAAAGGCACAGTAGCGGATGCACAAACGTAGTGACTATTTGAGTTGGGACGATTACTTCATGGCTGTCGCGCTGCTATCGGCACAACGAAGCAAAGACCCCAGTACTCAGGTTGGCGCCTGCATTGTCAGTCCGCAGAACAAAATCGTTGGCATCGGCTACAACGGCTTCCCGATCGGCTGCTCGGATGATGAACTGCCCTGGGACCGCGAAGGCGAACCGCTCGACACGAAATACCCTTACGTCTGTCACGCCGAGATGAATGCTATCGTAAACAGCACGCAGGCGAACCTGTCAGGTAATCGACTCTACGTCAGTCTCTTCCCCTGCAATGAGTGCGCCAAGCTGATAATTCAGGTCGGCATTAAGAAAGTCATTTATCTAAGCGACAAGTACGCCGAGAACCATCTCTTTGTCGCTGCCCGCAAGATGTTCACTATGGCTGGTGTCGTCACTGAGAAGCTCATCCCCAAGCGTGGCAGCATCCTCCTCGACTTTGCGCCGTATCTATAGGTTCAATCGCGGTTGTGCCGAGTAGCTCAGGCAATGTCAATGGTCCGCAAACTTGACAATGCCTATTCGACCTAGTGCGGGAGATTCCGCCATTAAAGGACTGTTGAAAAACCTCGTCATTGTCATTGCGAGGAGTCATGGTGAGTGGACGTGTGGGGAGGCAATGACGACGAAGCAATCTGCGGGCCTGCATTGCAAGAGCGCAAATCGAGATTGCCTCGTCGTGCTCCACATCCAGTATCACCTCTCCGCACTCCTCGCAATGACACGGTCCGGCTTTTTCAACAGTCCCATCAATATCCACGCGATTCTTGTCAAAGGTAAACGGCAACTGTAGGGAAAACAATGTGGAGGGGGGAGGATTCGAACCTCCGAAGGCTTCGCCGACAGATTTACAGTCTGTTCCCTTTGACCGCTCGGGAACCCCTCCAAAAAGACGGGCAGGGAATATAAACGTTCACGCTAAGGGCGCAACTGTTTTTTCGACGTGTAGCCATCTCCCCTTAGTCCTGAGCATCGCGAAATACTGAAACATCTTTTTGTCGACATGAATCCAAAAAGCAGTAATAGTTACGCAAACACTGTTGCGCCCGAATTCGGGTTGAGATTAAGGTGCCGCCAGTAGTCATCGTCGCAGAATTTGTCCCTGCGTTCCCGCGTACACCAGATCTTTAATGAATTCCTGCGCCAGAAAATCGTGTGGAAATCCAAGTTCGATGGCGCTGACTTTGTTCAGTCTCCCGAACTGTTCAGTGGTAAGTTCAAAATTCACGCAGTCCAGATCTTCCGCCAATTGTATCGCGGTTCGTGCGCCGATGATGGGAATCATTTGTTGCTCACGTTGACGAATCCAGTTCAGCGCCACCTGTGACGGCTTCCTGCCAATTTCGTTGGCGATCATCTCAACTTCTTCGGCGATGGCGAGATTCTTCTCAGAGAGCCGTTTGCCTTCGGGAGATAAACGTTTCGGAACCTTGGGATCAAAGTTCTTCTTGTTGTACTTGCCGGTAAGCAAACCACCGCCGATTGGCGCCCAAGGCGTAACGGTCAACTCCAGTTCTCGCGCCATCGGCAACAGTTCGCG
>JAPLUP010000141.1 GCA_026397575.1 Candidatus Zixiibacteriota bacterium | reverse complement strand
ATGTCGATTTTGCCCTGCTCGATCTCGGTCTGTCATCGCTGCAATTAGAAACATCCAGCAGCGGTTTTGCTTTCCAGAAACCGGAAGATCCCCTCGATCTCCGATTTGATCGAACCTCCGGGGAACCTTTGCGTGTAAAACTGGCGAGTACTTCGACAGATGAACTGAAAAAGATACTCAGAGAATATGGGGAAGTCGATAACGCGGGGCGCATCGCAACGGCTATTGCCGCAGCCGCGCGAGAAGAGCGGCTGCACACGGTAGCGGATTTGCGCGAGACCGTGACACCGTATTTTCGCGGCGGTAAACGCAATCAGTTTCTCGCACAGATTTGGCAAGCGCTGCGCATCTGGGTGAATGATGAACTGCATCAATTGGAGATCGGTCTCTCGAAGGTAGTTAAGTGTCTGCGACCTGACGGCGTTATGGCGGTCATTAGTTTCCACTCGCTGGAGGATCGCATGGTCAAGGAATTCTTCCGCCTTCAGGAAAATCCCTGCACCTGCCCAAGAGATCTCCCACAGTGTGTTTGCGGCAGGAAACCGATATTGGAACGCATAACCCGCAAGGCGACTAAGCCCACAGAGAATGAGATAGAGACCAACCCGCGTGCCCGCAGCGCCCGTTTGCGTGCTGCCCGCAAGTTAGCGGTTTGCTGATAACGACATAGGTCTCCCAAGCGAGACGAGCGCAAGGAAACGACTGGATATGGAAAAAAAGAGGACGAAATTCGAGGATCAGGTCATCCGGCGTCGCAAGCGGAAATTCTTCCTTGGCGCTGCGGTGCTGGCCGTTTTCCTCGGTCTTTGCTACCTCTTCGTGTGGGAACGCGTATACACTCTCCGTTTGGCGGAGGAAAACGCCAAAACTCGCCAGCGCGTGCACTATCTCAAAGAAAGATCGCAATCGCTCGAGTTCGAAATCAACCAGCTCTCCTCAGTGAAGCGCATCGAAGATATCGCACGGCATGATCTGGCATTGCTGCCCGCTCGAGAGGTTCAACTCGCCGGTTTCACGATGTCTTCCCGTGGCGGGATTTCGACTGACCCTGGTTCCGCGAAGCCCAAGACTCGGGAGAAGCCACAAGCTTCTGCGAAACCGCAGAAGGCAGACGAGTTGTCAAAGATCGATAAACAGCAGAAGACCGCAAGACCGAAAGCCAACGGGAAAGCTGCGACGCCAAAACCGAAGGCTCGGAAATAGATAATGACTTCGGGT
Source organism: Candidatus Zixiibacteriota bacterium (assembly GCA_026397575.1). GTDB lineage: Bacteria > Zixibacteria > MSB-5A5 > CAIYYT01 > CAIYYT01 > CAIYYT01. Next base: position 1,769 of record JAPLUP010000141.1, on the reverse strand, counting down.
TTTTTCATATCACGTGGTAGAGTCTATTTCTTGATAAGTCTGATCTGCCTGATCTGGGGGCTAATCGTCTATCGGCTCATCGGCATTCAGCTTGTCCACGGGGATGAGTATTTCCGTATCGCCAATCGCCAGACCAACGGCGAGATCATAGTCCCCGCCGAACGCGGCGGTATCTACGACGCCAAAGGGCGCGCCCTTGCCGGCAATATTGCTCTCCGCTCCTTTTTTGCCTATCCCCAGAACGAGCAGGATGCGATTCGTATCGCCGATGAATCGGCGCCTTTTATGAGTGTCCCAGCCAAGCAACTTCGCAAGACCCTAACCGCCCGTCTCGACGCCTTTAACTGGCTCTGCCGCAAAATGCCGGATGACAAGAGCGACCTGCTCGCTGCGACCAAGATTCCCGGTTTGTTCCACCAGAAGGAAATGCAGCGCATCTACCCGAACGATCAACTTGGTCGCGACCTGCTTGGCATGGTTGATGTCGACAATAACGGTATTTCTGGATTGGAGTACGCTCTCAACGATCGGCTGATCGGTTCGGATGGGAATGCCAGAGTCGAACGCGATGCCGTCGGCAATATCTATCGTGTCGCCTCCAAGGATGTCGTCGCGCCCCGTAACGGCAAGAACGTAAACCTCACGATCGACCTTGACTGGCAGGCTATCGTCGAGGCAGAACTGCGCCTGGGCGTCGACAGCATGGGTGCACAGTCGGGCATCGTGATTCTGCTTAAGCCCAACGATGGCGCGGTTCTGGCAATGGCAAACTACTATCCCAACTCCAAGGCCGGCGCTTCCCAGAAGAACGAATCGATCTCTGATGTCTTCGAACCCGGTTCCGTCTACAAGTTGGTCAGCGCGGCAGGTGCTCTGGAGGAAGGAGCGCTGCGTCCGGAACAACGTGTTGATTGCGGCAATGGTGTGGCGACCTTCTCTGGTAAACTGATTCATGACGACCACAAACATGGCGCCTTGTCGGTTTTTGATGTTTTCCGTTATTCGTCCAACATCGGGATCGCCCGCGTCGCCCTCAAACTCGGCCCCAAGAACATGTACAAGTATGCGAAATATTTTGGCTTCGGCAGAAAAGTGGGCATTGATCTTCCCGGTGAAGCTGCCGGTCTTATGAGAGAACCGCCGGTTTGGTCGGACTTCTTCACGGCTTCATTCGCGATGGGGCATGGTGTCAGCATCACGGCTCTGCAACTGGCCGCTGCCTACAGTGTCGTGCCGTCCGGCGGCACGTTGTATCAACCTTACATTGTCAAGGATGTCATCGGACCCGATGGCAACGTTGTTGAGCGCACACAGCCGACGAAGACTCGCACCTTTCTTTCACCAAAGACCTGTGCGACATTGCGGCAGTTTATGGAAGCGGTTGTCGACAGCGGCACCGCCAAATACTGCAAGTCTGACATGGTTGACTTCGCCGGCAAAACTGGCACTGGTCAGAAGCCCAGTCCGCAAGGCGGCTACTACCAGAATCGCTTTACATCGACGTTTGCCGGCTACTTCCCGTGTGACAACCCAATTGCCGTGGGTGTCGTTGTGCTCGATGACCCGCAGCCGATTCATTACGCCGGCATGACTTCGGGCAAGATATTCAAGCGCATTGCCGAGCGTATTGCCACCATGCAGAATCTGCCGACTTCGCCGGAGTATGCCGCCAAACAAACCAAGCAGGCCCCGGTCAAAATCAGAGTACCCGAATTGCAGGGGCACACCCTGTCCACCGTTGAGGATGTCCTCGACACATTGAATCTCGA
>JAPLUP010000557.1 GCA_026397575.1 Candidatus Zixiibacteriota bacterium | reverse complement strand
TATCCCCGTTGCCCAGAAGCTTCTCTGCACCGTTGCCGTCGAGAATTGTGCGACTGTCGACTTTGGATGCGACTTGAAATGCGATGCGAGATGAGAAGTTTGCTTTGATCAAACCTGTGATTACGTCCACCGATGGGCGCTGGGTCGCGAGAATCAGGTGAATCCCGACGGCGCGCGCCATTTGCGCCAGCCGCGTGATTAGGAGTTCAATTTTCGCAGACGAGCTAGACATCATCATGTCGGCCAGTTCATCGACAACAATCAACAGGTACGGCAGCTTATCCTCGGATGGCACCTTGGCGTTGTAGTCGTCTAACGATCGCACCGACTGCATGGCGAGTCGGCGATAACGCTCTTCCATTTCATTGACCGCGCCTGCCAGGACCGACTCCGCCATCTTAGCTTTGGTTACAACCGGCCGCGCCAGATACGGAATATCAGCGTACACTGACAACTCCAGTATCTTGGGATCAATAAAGATGAAGCGCAAATCTTTGGGAGAGTGACGGAAGATCAGACTCGTTATCAAGACATTTAGACAGACCGATTTCCCTGAGCCGGTGGAGCCGGCGATCAGCAAGTGCGGCATGCGCGCCAAGTCCACGACAAATGGTTTGCCTGCGGTATTCTTGCCCAGAGCCAGTGGCAGTTTGTAACGACTGCGCTGGTAGGCCTCGGAAGTGAGAATTTCCTTGATAAAGACTTTCTGCGGTTTGCGATTCGGTATCTCCACGCCTACCGCCGACTTGCCGGGTACTGGTGCAATGATTCTGACACGAGACGCCTTTAGCGCCAGCGCGAGGTCGTCGGCGAGATTGACAATCTGATTAATCTTTACTCCCGGAGCCGGTTTGAACTCAAAGCGGGTAATGACCGGGCCGGGGTATTTTTCAATGCTATTGGCGATGATTTCGATGCCGAATGTATTTAGCGTGTCGCGAAGTGCCTTGGCAATCTCGTCCAGTTCGGAGTCGCTGGCACTCGTCTCCTCGTGCACGGGTTCGTGCAACAACGACAGAGGCGGCTGCCCAAACGGTTCTCTGGAACGACGGACGGGCTTGGCGGCCTTCAACTCAAGTTTGCGAGACCCCTCAACTGCCTCGTCCAGATCCAGCGGAAGCTGTTCGATCTTCTTTGCCTGTTCGGGCTCGGTTGCCGGCAGCCTTGTCAATTCATTGTCAACAGACTCGCTACCTTCCGCATCAATGTCTTGCTTACCGAAGACCGCGCTGAGACTCTCACGCCACGATTTGTATTGACTTCGGGTGTAGGCCGCAGCGCCAACTGATGAACGCCTGAAAAAGGCGATGATACGATCAATAGTTGCTCTAGCCTGTTTGGGCCGGTAAGGCACAATTGTGAAAAAGACAAGAATCAACGCCGCGCCCAGCAAGGCAAACCCACCGGTGACTGCCAGCAGCGTGCGGACTAGCCCGGCGACCGTGAGTCCGGCCTTGCCGGACAAGCTTTCGACGAGAGTGGAATTGATGAGTGGGTCGTCAAGTTGGAAAAGAAAAATCAAAGTTCCGAGCAGAAAGACAAAAGCATAAACCCGCAACAAGGCGTTGCGAAGATGCGAGTTCTCGTACTTAAATAGCAGCTTCCACCCAACCACAACTACCACGAGCACCAGAACATAGGCACTCCATCCGATACTCCAAAGTAGCAGATGAGATATAACAGCTCCCACTATCCCGGCCGAGTTTTCGGCTCTCAAGTGTAGTATCTCATTGAATGACAGCGCCTTAACCTGTCCATTCGACAACTGTGGCACAGTCAGGCTATCCGTCCCACCCAAGGACGATATGGTCGGCTCCTCGTAGAAAAGCGCCACGTCCCGACGGTCATAAGTCGCCAGCGAGATGAGAACGATCACCGCCAGAACAATGAGAAGGAACCCGGTGAGCTCTTGGCGATGCCCGGGCTTGAAGAACGGTGTTACACCCATAAGAGGAATGTACCGTTGTTAAAGCGGCGCGTCAACAACAAATCGGCCGCTGTAGAAGCTATCGGGAGGCAATTTGGGCACACATTCATTCGCATATCTGTTTATGCAGCCCGTTGGAGGCAGGCGAGGTCGGATGTAGCTCTAAGGTATGTAGCTGCAATAGGTTGCTGAGAACAGCGACCGGTGGCGCCTGTCGGTATGAAGAAAATTTCTCGCTATTCCGTGGGAATCATGCGAAACAAAGCGTCACGGATGCTGGACTCGGATTTCTCAAACTTGATGTCAGGCATTAACTTAACACTCAGACGAAAATAGAAGCCTTCGCGCGAACCCTCGGGAATCCAACTGAAGTTCCCTTCCCAGCAGTGGAGGTCTCGGTGTATCTCAATGGATTTATCCGTGGTTTCCTTGCCTCGAATATTGTAATTCTGGCGATAGGAAATCGACCAATTCTTTGAGATCGAAAAAGCGATGTCGAAACTGATCCAGTGTGAGATTGAGGAGGAAACTCCACGCGTCTCAGAATAGCGCTGCGAGATACCAAACCTGACAATTTTGGCGTCGTTCAAAGATGCCCCCGCGACGGCGGGCACCGCGATCGGAGCGACCTCATCTTTTGCGGAACCGGGCAGGCCGACGGGGATCTTGAAGCTACCGCGATAGCCGGAGGAAATGCTGATTGTCTTTAGCGTCGGATTCCACCAACGCAATTTGCCGTCGGAGGCGTACAAATCGTGCACGAAGCTCATTTCCAATGTTAGATTCTTGATGTTTGGCGAACTAAGATTTGAACTGAGATTCGACCAACGGCGCTCAGTGCGCACGAAGTCGTAGCTGGCGGAGAAATTGTATTTGAGTAGGTCGGCCTTTTTCTCTTTACCGCCTCGCAGGTACTTCATCTGAAGCTGATTGCCAACGCCGAGACCCACATTCTTGCTTTCGTATCCTGAACCTCCCACACCCGTGAACGAAGAGTACTGCTGGTTTCGCGTGATCTTGGGCTGATAGCCAAAACTGACAGAGGGGGACAGAACATGCCGCAGTCCGACTACGGAGAGGATATTGGGAGCTACCGTGCCGAAGAGTTGAGTCGACAAGGACACGGACGATGTCCAGGTCTGGCGGCTTTTCAGCAAGTTCGTTTGCAGATGAGCGCTGTCAGCCTGATCGGAGTAAGGCAGGTAGTACCAGTTGTCGTATGCTGAAACCGACGGAGAAACCGTAATGGCATTGAAGAACTTCACCGGCGCCCGCAGATCAAGCTGCTGGTTTAGCACGGCGTACTTCTTTCTCGTGGCAACCGTGCCAGCCATGGATTTGTTCGCCGAATTCAGGAAACCGGAGTTGTAAGCATAGTAAATGTCGTGGTACCAGCGTTTGTCGGTACTTTTCTTCGGCTGATGGAACATCGGTTTCTGCGACAAAGAGAACCGAACGGTCGGCAGTTTTTCAGTGTGGGCATCGCGATCCAAGTCTTTTGTCTGATCTGCGGCAGCAAACAAGGAAGCGCCTTCGAATCGTTTGGTGATATTCAACTGTGAGCGAATCTGCCGATTGAGACGCTCGCTGAGGTTGGCCGAATAGTCAGTGTAGTAACTCTTATCGGAGACGATCAGTCCACTGCCGGAGAGTGAGAGAGTTGGGTCAAGTGTCTGGCTGTGAGAGAAGCTAAACTGGTAGCGTTTGGGGTTGGTCCTCTTTACTCCGACGAACTGCGTCTCGCGGGAAAACGATCCCTTAATCTCCCCTGAGAGAGCATAACGCACTGCATACCGGGCACTGGCGTTGAAGCGCAATCCCGTGGACTCCATAACATCGACCGACCCTTTGACATCCCAGTAGTCGGAGATAGCCCAGTAGTACCCGAGGTTATTCACGAAGCGCTGACCGCGCGTAAAATTGCCGAACTGAAAGGGCAGGAAACCGGAATGACGTCCCTTCTTCGTCGAGAAAACGAAATACGGCAAAGCAAAGACCGGCATCGATTCGATATATAGCACGACCGGTCGCGCAAAGACTTTGTCTTCGGTCACCAGCTTCATGTTTTTTGAAGCAAAATGGAAATGGGGTTCGGGATTCTCGCAGGTTGTGTAGCTCCCGCTGCGAACGAGAAATTCGTTTTCAACTTCCTTACGGAGGAGGCCGCCGGAATAGTAGGCCTGATCGAGCTTGGTGCGACTCTCCCTGATCTTCCCCCGTTTGCTATCAAGATTATAGACCAGTTGCTCACCGGTCATGTCTTCCAGTTTGTCTTTGAGAACCAAAGGCACGTACTTCGCCTTAACGCTGTCGTAATGACCTACTGCGTAAACATTGCGCGAATTGAGGTCATACTGAATCTCGTCGGCGTCGAGCGTCATGGTCGTCTGCTCGACTTTGGCTGTCTCCCGCATTATGATTATCTTTTCGGCGATCTTGTAGTGGATCCGATTGGCGCTATACGTCACTGTGTCAACGCGACTGACGTTGCCGAGTGAGTCTTTCTTTCCGGGCGCCCAGTAAGTGCCCTCCGCCGAAGTGACCACGAATACTTCGCTCAATCCGGCATCACCAAACTTGAGAATGGTCGAGTCACCGGAAGCGACGTTGCTGCCGCTTGAGGCAGTGTCCTCCTTTGCCGGCAGATAGTAGGTGTAGCTGTTCCCCTGCGCTTTGATCAGATCGAGCAGGTCGTTGACGAAAAAAAAGTTGATTTTGTTAGCCGTGAGACGACTCTGGTTGAAGACAACGGTATCGGCGGCGGCGCGTTGTCGGAAGATAGCCTCGCCTTTGCCGACAACTTCGATTCTCTCCAGCATCTTGTCTTTGGAGAAAACAGTCATCTCATCGCCGGACAGTTCATTCTGACGCTGCGAGGAGTGGACGTCGCCGGTCATGCAGATTTCCTCGCGATCCAAATAGATTACGGCTTGCCGCGAATGGGCGAAAAGCGTCCCCTGCGAGATTGTCGCAGAATCGATCGCTTCGACAAGATCATCGCGCGAGTGATACTTGATGGTGTCGGCAGTAACCAGCGTAACCGCCCGTGGCAGATCGAAGTCAACGATCAACTTGGGGTGCCGACTCATCACCAGGCTTTCTTTCTTGCCGTCATATACTGCTTCGCCACCGCTGACTTTGACATGACGAGGCCGGTCTTCGATTACGACCTGTCCCCAGGCAAACAGCGAATCACTTTTCTGATCATACCACAGAGAGTCGGCGGCAAGAACGCGCTGCGGTTCGTTGATTCGTACGCTGCCGAGCAAGCGAATAAGATTGCCGGGTTCGTACCGCACCACATGATCGGCGAATAGATCAGTCGAATCCCTTATGAAATTAACGTTTCCGAAAAACTCATAGACCATGCCGGTTGCCGTTTGCGTAGCCGTCGAGGAATCGGCGCGTTCAAGCCTGATTTGAGCCCCCGGCAACAAAGATGTATGCATGAGAATGAATAAACAGACTGCGAGAATCGACTGAGTGGATAACTTCATGGCGATTGAAGATAGCGTGCTCAGTAGTGGAATCAACTACAAATTGGGTTCGGCCATAACTGACACCGGTCGGCAAAAGGCCATTAAACCCTTCTCATGCACGGCAGTGCGACTAGTCCACCCAGTCCGGCGACAGCGGGTGGCTATACGGCGGCCAGAGCTTGCAGGACGTCAGCGATTAGATCGGTTGCCGACTCGATGCCGATTGAGAGACGCACCATGCCTTCGTTGACCCGCGAAAGTCTCAGCTCTTCCGGCGACATGTTGACGTGCGAAGTCAGTACCGGTATCGATGCCAACGATTCGACACCCCCGAGGCTCGGAGCGTTGATTATCAGCCTCAGCGCGTCTACAAAACGTTTGGCAGAAGGAAGACCACCCCTTAGAGTCAGGCAGATCATGCCGCCAAAGCCGGTCATCTGTTCTTTTGCGAGCGTGTGCCAAGGGGAGTCGGGCAGACCGGGGTAAAACAACTCGGTGACCTTCTCCGATTTCTGCAGCGCTTGCGCCACCTGCATGCCGTTGGCGCAATGCCTATCCATCCTGACTGCCAGCGTCTTGAGTCCCCGGCCAACTCGGGAAGCTCCTTCAGGATCGATTACGCCACCCAGTGTGCGGCGATACTCTTCCACCTTCTTGATCGTCTTCAGATTGCTGCTAACGACGCCGCCGATAAGATCCGCATGTCCACCGAGATACTTGGTGCAACTGTGGATCACCAAATCAATGCCGATCACGTAGGGCTTCATCAGAATCGGTGTGGCGAAAGTGGCATCGATGGCGGAAACGATGCCGCGTTCCTTTGCTGTCGCCGCTAAAGCCTTTACGTCCAGCACTTCAGCATGAGGATTGGCGGGAGACTCGAGATACAGCAGCTTGGTTCGGCTGTCGATGAGGGGTCTAACATCATCGACGGCATTGCCGGGTGCGAATGCCACCTCGATACCATAGCGAGGCAGAATATCGCGGAAAAATTTGCGCGTGCCGCCATAGAGTGACGGCGTGGTGACGATCTTGTCGCCATTGCGCACAATTGCCAGAACACTCGAGGTGATTGCCGCCATGCCGGAGGCAAACAGCAGTGACGCCTCGGCGCGTTCCAAGTCGGCTACTGTCTGTTCCACGGCAACGATAGTGGGATTGGCGTAGCGAGTGTACAAGTAATGTCCGGAGGGATCGCGATTGTATGCCTCCACGGCGTCACTTGATTCAAAGGCGAAAGTACTCGTCGTGAAGATGGGTACAGTCACGGCGCCTTCATATTTGTGGGCGTTCGGACCCGATTGAACCGTTCTGGTGTCGTCGTGCTTATCCATTTCGCTGCACCCGATTGCGCAGAACACCAACGCTTTCCACCTCGACCTCGATGATATCGCCGTTTTTCATCGGTCCAACACCCTCCGGCGTGCCGGTTGCGATTAGGTCGCCGGGAAGGAGCGTCATGATGTGATTGACAAAGCTGATTAGTTCCGCAATTGAGAAGATCATGTTCCGGCTGTTGGATGTTTGCCGAGTCTCGCCATTGAGCCTCGAAGTTACATTCAGATTCTTGCAGTCCAATCCCGTGACCAAATACGGCCCGACAGGACAGAAAGTATCGAAACCCTTGCCACGCGTCCACTGCAGGTCTTTCTTCTGCAAATCACGCGCCGTGACATCATTAACGCAGGTGACGCCGAAGATATTCTTGGCAACCTCTTCAGGCGACAAGTCCTTGCAGCGAGCGCCAATCACAACTCCGATTTCCCCCTCGTAATCGACGCGTTGGCTTTGCACAGGAGCGACAATCGTATCTTCCGGTCCAATCAACGCCGTGAGCGGCTTCATGAATAGCACCGGTTCCTGTGGAACAACACTGGATGATTGGCTTTCTTTCACGTGATCCGCATAGTTTAGACCCACGCAGACGATCTTTGTCGGCGTGACCGGCGGCAGCAGTTTCGTGCCGGCCAATGCAGCCATCTGGTCGGTTGTCGAAAACTGACCAAAAAGATCCCCCTCCATGATTTGGATCGTCTCGCCGGTGACCAGACCCCAGACCGGTTTGCCGCTGTGCATTAAGCGACAGTACTTCTTAATCGACATCGAGCAGCCCTTTCACATGTTCCGCCGCCGATCGCGCGAGCGCCTCGTAATCGTAGCCACCCTCCAACACTGAGACGATCTTCCCGTCACAGTAGCGATCAGCGACATCACAGATAATGTTGGTTATTGTGCGGTAATCTTCATCTTCAAATCGCAGGGACGCCAGTGGGTCGTCCCTGTGCGCGTCAAAGCCGGCAGAAATCAGAACGAGATTTGGCCGGAACATCTCCATCGCGGCGAGAAACTCCGGTTCAAAGAGCGCTAACGCGGTCTTGCCGTCCGTGCCGGCTGAGAGCGGAAAGTTGAGCGTGTATCCTTTCCCGATGCCGGCGCCGGTTTCGTAAGAAGCTCCGGTGCCGGGATAAAAGGGATACTGGTGGATGCTGGTGTAATGCACGCTACTGTCTTGATAGAATGACCACTGAGTGCCATTGCCGTGATGCACGTCGAAATCGGCAATTGCCACATGTTCGATCCCGAAGCGACTCTGTGCTACGCGCGCCGCGCCGGCGATGTTGTTGAACAGGCAGAATCCCATGGCGTAATCAAACATCGCATGATGCCCGGGAGGACGCAG
>JAPLUP010000657.1 GCA_026397575.1 Candidatus Zixiibacteriota bacterium | reverse complement strand
TGGATTAATCAAGGCAGCCAAACGATTCGATGAAACCCGTGGTTTTAAATTTATTAGCTACGCTGTCTGGTGGATTCGCCAGGCCATTCTTCAGGCATTGGCCGAGCAGAGCCGCATTGTCCGACTTCCTTTGAACCGTGTCGGCACCCTGCACAAGATAGGGAAAATATCCAGTTTTCTCGAGCAGGGATTGGGACGGGAACCGTCTCCCGATGAAATCGCCCGCGAGCTTGATCTCTCGGAGATAGAAGTATCGGATACTTTAAAAATATCCAATTCTCATCTTTCGCTGGATGCTCCCTTTTCGGTTTCGGAGGATAATTCACTTATAGATATTCTGGAGGATGAATTTCAGCCGGCTCCGGATGAGGAATTGCTGGATCAATCGCTGAAACTTGAAATTGAAAAAGCCCTGGATACTCTAACCGCGCGCGAGGCCGAGGTAATAAGTCTCTATTTTGGCTTAAATCATGAGAAAGCCCTGACGCTTGAAGAAATTGGCGCCCGTTTTTCGCTGACCCGCGAGCGGGTGCGCCAGATTAAAGAGAAAGCCATTCGTCGTCTGCGCCACGCCTCCCGCAGTCGCTCGCTTAGGGCGTATTTGAATTAAATTGTTTTAGCCTCTTATTTCAAAGTCCACTTTTATGATGGTGATTTTTCTTTAAGGCCATATATTTTTTGGATTTCCCAAACGGTATAATAGCCACGCCAAAATTGATTTTACTGATGCCTACCCGGAAAATAATCTATCGGGGCCTCGATGAACTGCAGGAAGATGTCGCTACTTGGCCGGTGGAAGACAACGAGCAGCGGCCGCACAGCGGCAAATATTGTTTTGGGAAGACGTCAATGCAGACACTTCTTGATTCAATACCATTGGCCAAGGAGAAAATGGTAGGTTAGATCAAACAGACAATTACGGCAATGTCAGAACAAATCTCGGTTATTACACATCATGGTGGCGCTATAGTAGTCAAGAAACCGATTGCAATCACTATCTTTTTGTCTTGACGGATATGTTTCAGTTGGTTACATTTGGTAACATTCGGAAGCAAGATTCATGAAGCAAACTAAACTTTCGCAGGCTATAACATGTCTTTTTCTAGTGATTGCGTTTTGCTTCATTGGCTTACTGCTTGCGAAGCACTGTCATCAGAGTCCGGTAACCTCGCAAGAATTGCGCATCTACGGGTACATGGGGCTTGATTTCTGGAACCTGCTTTTTGTTTTCACTGTCATTCTCCTCTGGGTGATCCCGGTGAATTTGTCGCCAAAAAGAATCGCCATGCTCAGCGTTCTTGGCCTATACGGTGCCATTGCCTTGGTCCTTGTTTTTACACCGTCATTGTTCCCCGATAACGCTTTCTGGGGAGACCAGAAGTTTCGCATGGCGATGGTTGAGCGATTTTCCACATCAGGGTGGCCGATTGACTACTATTACAAGGGCTTACCCATCTTCTATCCGCCAGTATATTACTGGGTTTTGGGACTGCTTGGAAAACTCACCGCCCACCACGGATTTGAAATGCTCCAGATCGGTCTCAAACTCATTTTCATTTGCATGCCCTTTCTTCTGTACGGATTGTGGAGAAAGATAGTGTCTCCCACGGCAGCGCTATTTGTGACCAGTGCTGTCCTTTTAATCGACATTGGTGGCTCATTCATGCTCGTGGCGGTGCCACATGCTTTTATAGCCAACAGTCTGTTCGTTCCTTGGTGGTTACACTACATCCAGGGGATCGGTTGTGGTCCTCATTTCAAGTGGTCCCATTGGGTAACCGGAAGCATCTTGGGCACACTACTCCTCACCACTTATTTTTATCCGTTCATCCTTCTCGTTTTTATGCTTGTCGTCTGTACATTACTAGTAATCTTCCGATCAGGGAAGATGGTGTGGCCTATTGGGGGTCTGCGTCAGGCCTGGCTTCAGATCTTTGGTGTTGCGATTGTCAGCGCACCGTATTGGCTCCCGAATTTCCTATCGATTATTCGTTATGGCATGGATCGCTCGCGGGGCGACTGGTATCATAGCGGATCCGGCGGATTGGGATTCCCATTCTTGGAATTCAACTGGGTCGGCTTGACCGGTTTGGCCGCAATCCTATTTGCTCTCTGGAGAATTCGATCCCGCATTCTCCGATCACTCGTGTGGCTTCTGGCACTTTGCCTTGGGTTCTTTCTCCTGGGGTCGCTTCTTGGAACGGTTGATATTTCACTCAACCTGACAAAAGACCGTGAATTCACATGGGCTATAATGACCTCTTTAATTGGACTCGCCATATTCAGTGGAGTGCAGTGGGTTCGCCGCCGATACGCCTTCATTCCAGCCTACGCGTTTATCAATGTCAACGAACATTATGCACACCCGGCCTCACGATTCGCTCTTCGGTACGACTTTCTTTGCCATCTCACCGGAATAAGCGACGCACGGATTCTCAATGTGGCGATGCGAAACAATCTCTTTGATGCGGTAGATTATTTCATGCCCGAGCGTCAGGGCGAATCGTTGCACGTGCAGGTGGCGCTAAGCAACTACCCAAACGGATTGATACTCAAAGACCTGTCTTTTCCTGTCTCATTAATGACCGATTCGGCCGGATTTGTCCAATTGCCGGGTAAGAATCTTTTTGAGGTCCGTCCGAATGTGTCCAGCATCCCCATAGTGAAGATTGATGCGCGCGACCGACGTGATTCGTTAATTCAACTGAGCCACATTGCTGCTATTGAGGATCGGCTACAGCCAGTTGGAAGGGATATCATTGAGAGGAGTCTACCCAATGGATTGCCCAGATGTGTTCGTTGCCTTGACGCCACTCATCCGTATTGGTTCGACCAACGAGTACTCTTGATAGATTGTCACACATTCTCCTTTGCTGACAGCGTGTACCTGGTAGCGTCATTTAGAATCAACCGACCGATTCCGATTCCGCGCCGAGTGTATCTACACGTTTATTCCGGCAAGAATCGCTCGCAAATGGGCAATTTTGATTTTCCCGCAGAGGTCAATAGTGGACGATGGCAAATGGGGGATGTTGTTACGCTCTGCCGGGCGTTTCCAAATCCCAAGGATTCATTCGGGTTCGTTCTTGGCCTCTTTGACGATCAAGGCCCCCAAGGTAAGTCATTCAGTAGAGTGGTTGACTTGGAGTGAGGTTGGTGGATGCGAGTATACCGTCAGGCGCACTCTTGCGGAAATCACGAATCATCTAGATTGGATCGAAGCAGAATCACTCCATGGTTCATCTTCTTACTCGCCGCTCTCATTCGTGGATTTGTCCTACTTCCTGAACTCCACTACCACAATATTGATGTAGTTCGAAACGAATCTAAAGCTCTCCGGGACGTGCTTTATGTGTAGTCCAATTGAACCATACGGCGGCAGTGCTGACCAAAGGGAGCGTCTATTCGTCATGGGGTACGTACTTTTCCTGTTCTTGACTCTGCTATACCTTTTTCGTTCGTTTGTCTTTTCGTCAGACATGCTGTACTCAGGTGACGTCATCGCCGGCGGTGTGTTCTTTCGATCATTCCTCAAACAAGCGTTGGTGTCATCCTGCAGTATCCCGCAGTGGAATCCGCTGCAGTGTTGCGGTCTGCCGTTTGTCGGCGCTATTCACGGCGGCGCCTACTATCCGCTGACCTATCTGGAAATAGCCATCGGGATAGTTCGGGGATTTGGCTATTCCTTCATGCTTCACTATTTGTTAGCTGGGACCTTGGCTTATTGGTCGGCACGCCGGATGGGCCTGAGCCGGCTGGCTGCATCGTTGGTCGGTGTGTCATATGGATTATCTCCGTGCATCGTTAGCTGGGTCGCCCCTGGTCACGACGGCAAGATCTATGTGGCGACATGGTTTCCTCTTGTCGTGGGCTTGGCGGAACGCATATTTCGAAATGGTAGACTGGCTGATGTTGCGTGGCTGGGTTTGGCAATTGCCCTCATCGTCCTCACACCTCACCTGCAGCTCGCGTATTATATTCTCTGGTTTCTTCTTGCTTTCGTGTTGTTCCGAGGTACCATAGCCACAGGATCCCTGTCAGGCTTCGGCAAGCAGAGACCGCTGCGCAGTTTCTTGCTTATCGGCCTCGGGGTCCTTATAGGGTTGCTGATTTCTTCCGTGCAAATCCTCCCCAGCGCCCATTACATTCTAAATGACACCTCTCGAGGAACGGTGCACCGTGGACCGGACTTCGCAGGCCAGTTCGCACTTCACGCCGAGGAAATGGCCTCCATCGCAATTCCAGAATTCTGTGGGACCGATGTTCGATCCGGACCAACGCTTTATTGGGGAAAGAATAGTTTCAAGAACAATTCGGAAGGGATGTCGGCACTCGCAATCTATCTTGCACTACTGTGCTTTGTCTTGCCAGGTAGGAGGCACAAGTACTTCTGGGGTCTTATCGCAGGAGTGGTGCTGCTATATGCTCTGGGGAATGCGACTCCGGCGTTTCGGTTGCTTCTGTCGATCATCCCAGCTTTGGACTCTATGGAGGCACCTTCTGGAGCTACCTTCATTGCTGTTTATGCTATCTCGATTTTGGCCGGGACAGCACTCGATGGAATTCGCAACGTATCGGCGACCAGCGGATTTCGGCGCAGACTCGTTGTTGCGGCGATTATTGTCCCTCCGATTGTCATAGCCGCCGCGGCGTTGGTTACGCGCCTTGATGGGGAACAGGCTCTTATGCAATACGCTCAGGTGTTCTACCGCGACCTCATTCCTGGCGAAAGTGGCCAGTCCGCGGCATGGCTGCGCGCCAAGGCCAATCTACCCAATCTTACGGTTGGCATGTTTATTGCCGCAAGCACACTAATTGTTTCCTGTATTCTGATTTGGACAGCGTACTCTCGTAGGAAATGGTCCGGGGTTCTTTGGCTTATACCTATTCTGGTAGCGACCGCAAGCATAAGATTCGATGAAAGGTTCATTGCCGTGTGTGACCATGACAGATTACTCGGTTCGACCCCCGTTACAGAGACAATAGCGACTCAAGCCGGTCCTTGGCGCACTCTGGAGTACGACATTGGCGAAGGCACTCTCCAATTGGCCTACGCTGGTATTCCAAGCCCCACGGGCCTTCAGGATCGAATTCCATTTTGGTACTTTGAACTGGTGGGTGGAAGCAGTCGATGCAATCTGCACAATCCGCGGCTGATCAACCTGACTGGCACACGATATCTTGTGGTGTCACGTGAATCTCGAATTCCTCCGAATGCTCTGGGGACTGAACTGCTTGATACCCTCGTGAATGAGGGTGAGCGAATCCTGCTTGAGAATCGAAATTGCTTTCCCCGGGTTTTTCTGGTAAATTCCTTCGAGGTATTCGCAGATCGGAGCGTTCTTATCGATTCTGTTCTGAGTGGAAGCAGTGACTTGCGTCGGACAGTCCTTCTGGAAGAGCTGCCTCGGCTTCAGGTCACTACGGACACTGCTCCGGCTGGCGAAGCATCAATAGTGTACTATGGAAACGACTCAATTTCGGTCGCCGTGAGTTCATCCTGCAACTCTTTTCTGGTGCTAACGGACAACTATCACTCATCATGGCACGCCTATGGCGATGGTAGAGAGCTCAGGGTATATCGTGCTGACGGTGCGTTTCGAGCGGTTGAAGTTGCTGCCGGTACAAAAAACATCGTGTTTGTATGTCGTTCGGGGTGGGTCTTGTTAGGCAAGCTACTTTCATGTGGCGGCTTGCTCCTGGTTGGGATTTTGCTGATTCGACAGTGGGTGCACCGTCCAGCAATGACGGTTAGCTCAAATTGAGCGTGGTTTGACCTTTTGGTCTCGATGGAAGAGGCAACAGATGAAGCGAAACGGGGTGATGTTTACAACGAGAATTAGCTCCCTTGGTAATTCGTTAAGATTGGATCGAAGCAGGGTCACTCCCTGGATTATTTTCTTGCTCGCGGCGCTTATTCGCGGGTTTGTCCTGCTAATTGTATTCCACTATCACAATAGTCAGGACATGCTCAACTTGACACCCGACTCTTCGAATTATGTTGGGGGTGCTCAGGCGATCATAAGCGACGGCTTCTTGGTGAATCGAAGGGAATTATTCTATTTCCCGGTGGGATATCCCCTGCTCCTCGCAGTCAGCTTTCTGCTCTGGGGAATTCAGACCCTTCCCATCTTGGCTGTTCAAGTGCTGTTGTCCTCATGGACATGTGTGCTCATTTACCTCATTGCATTGGAAGCTGGTTTGACTAGACGAGTGGCATTCATTGCCGGTCTGCTGGGGGTGTTTTCCATTACATCGATTGCATTAAGCTCGCTGGTCCTGTCTGATACTGTCTATGTCTTCCTGTTTGCCTTTTCACTGTGGCTTTTGATTCGCGCTCTGCATACCGGACGGCTTCATTTCTTTCTGCTCGCTGGAACGGTCTGCGGCGGGGCAATGCTCGTGCGACCCATCGGCAAGTACTGGCCCTTTGTAATGGTGCTTGTTACTCTGGGGTATCATTTTGTGCAGCGTGCCCGGACTGACTTTCGGGCGCCGGATCTCGCCAGATTACTTCGCGGCGCCATTCTGGGGTGCCTCATCGCTTGTCTTATTCCGGTCCCATGGGTAATACGCAACTACCGCGTCCATGGCTTTCCGGTCATGGCCATCACCACCATCAGCGCCCGCTCCACGATTGCCGCAAAGGCCATGGGTAATGTGGTTGGACAGGATTACCGGAAGGTTCAGCAGGAATGGGAGCAGGAGTATCTGAGTAAACACGCCGGCCAGCCTCGTCTACTTGAGGGGCTCTGCCATCAGGCCCAAATCAAAACGCAGGAAGTCGAAAGCGAGTATCCACTCGAAGTGGTTGGGGCCTATGCCGAATGGTCATGGGAGAACATTAGCGAGCCAGACTATCTCTTGCCCATCCTACTACCCCCCGCGTCGAGGACTGTTGACACGATCAGTGGTTTCCTCAGGGACCATGGTCTTCTCCGGGCAAGGTTCTACCTGTCCATAGCGGGTCTGATCATCCTTATCTTTGGACGACACTACCGCGCTACTTTGTTTCTCGGAGCTGTGTATGGGTATTGCGCGTGCACAATCGGTGCGTTTCCATACCAGGGGTCAAGGTATTTCTTGCCGGGGCAATTATCTGGGTGGATACTCATGGCCACTACGATTGTATTTATGGTAATGATATTAATTGAATTCACTCACCGAATTCAACGATTTGCCAAGACATCACTGAATAGGACTTAAGAAGATGCGATTCCCAGCGATCTGAATCGCAGCAATTAGTTGCCCCCAGCTAAAAACCAGCCCCCGGACTATTCATCACGGTTGAGTGTCTCATGAACCAGATTTGGACTTTCTGGCGATTGTGGCATATTTGATAGTTCTGAATAAGTAATTGTTGGGACGATTTAGGCCAAGATCCTCCTGAATTATCTCGCCCTGCCCTAAGAGTTTTGATTATCGCCTATCGGTGGTCGATTGATTTGTCCAAGTAATCGCCGAATAAAATTGACAGGATAGAAAATCGCCGATGACTACTCCATAAATGCGGATAAAACCTTTTGGATTTTCCATAAAAAGGGAAATTAGTTTCCTGAAATACCAATCATTTTTTTCCTTTATGGTCGCCTTTCCATTCTTTCCCTTTTCTGCTTCCTGACTGAAAATTGCTCCGCATTTGTATATGGGAAGTGAGCCGGAGCGAACGGATTCCACCCGGGCGCCCAAATACAGGCAGGCGGCCCCGGGACCCGCTATAGCAGGAGTATCGTTTACAATATAATTCCTGACCGCCCAGAGCGATATCAGAATGAAAGAAATTACCGCTGAGGCAATTGTATATTTAAGCAAGGTTCTTTTGGACACTGAGAAATATCTGGCTGGCGTAAATATAACCGCTGCGATTGGTATCAGGGGGAATAATTGTGACACGGCCCTGGCAAAAGTGGCATATGCTATTAAGCCCCCCACAATGATATATTTCTTGACATTGGGGGTTTCTATGGCCTGGAGAAAAATGTAAATTGCCAAAACTAAACAGAAGAAAAAACTGTCTCCGACAAAAAGGATACGCTTAAAGCTACTGAAGTTAGGGAGAGTCCATTTATCAGGCCGCCCACGGCCGCAAAAGGGCGACTTTTGAAAATTAGATAACCGATTCTATAGAGATAGACAGCGGAAAGTGATGAAAGTATGATTTGTATAATTAGAGCAAACAACAGACTCTTAAATGATACCAAAAACAATAATGCCAGAAAATA
>JAPLUP010000084.1 GCA_026397575.1 Candidatus Zixiibacteriota bacterium | reverse complement strand
TGTATCGTGGCTATCCTTCTTGTCAGCTCATGCGAAAAGAAGGAAGAACCAAAGGGTTGGCTAACGTGCACGGTTGGGCTCGTCTATGACTGTAAGGAGGGAAAGTATTTGGAAGCCTATTTCCACTTCTTTGAAGGTCCTCAACCTATGCAGGGTGCTACAGTGAACGCAGTATCCGGCGCGACGAAATTCACATGGTCGGGGAAATACTGTGGCAGCGATCCTTGGCAACCTCATGCATCGTGCCCTGGGGGGTGGGACACAGTGTACGTGCAGTTTGATGGTGTTGTCGGCTCGGGTGCGGACACGTGCAACGGCGAGATCCTTTACACGGATATTAGGAATTTCAACGCCCGGGTCACATGGGAGGGGAAGACTCTTACTGGCTCTTACCGGAAAGAGTAAAGTGAAGTAGGTCAAAACCGTTTCGGTTTTTACCTACAGAACTTCCCTCCACCGCAGCATTACGTAACAACAGCAAAACTCCGGTGGGTTCTCTGAGTATTGCGCAAACGCCAACAGGCGGTTGGATAAGCTCTATCCAACCGTCCGGTTTGCTTTGCAGGACAATCCTCTGCCCCTCGAAGAGGATTCTCTACAGTGAGATTTTTACTTGGCCGCGGCTTTTTTGTTGAGAATCTTCGCCAAACGGCTTTTCTTGCGCGAGGCCGTCTTTTTGTGAAGGATGTTGCGCTTGACCGCTTTGTCCAATAGAGATGTCAACTCCGTCAGTTTCTTCGCCCCTTCCGGGACACCTTCGGCCTCGGCCAAAGCTTTGGTCTTGGACTTGATGGTCGACTTGATGGCGCGATTCGCGAGATTCGCTTTGACTGACTGTTTATGTCTTTTCTTTACCGACTTATGTTCCGCCAACTGCTATACCTCCAAATGAAACTAAATAATTCAACGCGGTATTATACGCCTCGGGACGCGGAAGTCAATTGAAAAGTGTCTCTGAAAAGTCGAGTTTGGCGAAATCGGCGGGCATAGTCTCCGCCGCCACTTTCGTCTCCCGCTTGCTGGGGCTGGTACGTGAGCAGGTTACCGCCTACCTTTTCGGCGCATCCGATCAGGTGGATGCGTTCAAATCGGCGTTCCGTATCCCCAATCTATTGCGCGATATGTTCGCCGAGGGGGCCCTGTCGGCCGGATTTGTGCCAATCTTCTCCGAAAAACTGAGGACCGGCAGCAAAGAAGACGCGATCCGCTTCGCCGGAATGGTATTCGGCGCACTGACGGCTATCGTGTCGGTTGTTGTGCTCTTGATGATGGTGTTTACACCGGAAATAGCGATCATGTTGGCTTCAGGATTTGAGAAAATTCCGGGCAAGCTGGAAAACACGATCCTGATGGGACGGGTGATGATGCCGTTTTTGCTAATGATGGCATTGGCGGCACTTCTGATGGGGGTCTCCAATTCGCTCGGATATTTCGGCGTACCCGCGCTGGCGCCGGTGATGCTCAATATCGGGATGATTATCTGTTCGATTGCGCTCTCCCCCTTTGTCCATCCACCGGTGTTGAGTATCGCCATTGGCGTTTTGGTAGGCGGCTTCGGGCAGTTCGTGATGCAGTACGTTGCGCTGCGACGAATCGGCTTTCGTTTTCAGATCATCTTTGATCTCGCCAATCCCGACCTGCTGCGGTTGCTGCTCTTGATCATCCCCACCGTCATCGGACTGGCGGCCACACAGATCAATGTCGCCGTAATCACCAGAATCGCTTCCAATGATTCCGGCGCCGTCTCCTACCTTGACTATGCTTTTCGGCTGCTGCATTTGCCGCTGGGATTGTTCGCCATCGCTATCGCCACGGTTGCTCTCCCCAAGCTCGCCGGGGAAGCTGCGGGAGGCAATCATCTCGGATTCAACCGCATTCACTCCAGCGCTCTGAGACTGGGCCTGTTCTTGAGCCTACCGGCGACGGTCGTGATGATTTTGCTGTCGCGCGAAATCTGTGGCGCCGTTTATCAGTATGGTAAGTTTACCTCGGAAGACACGCTGCAGACGGCACGGGCGCTTTCCATGTACTGCGTCGGACTACCGTTCTTCACGCTGGTAAGAATTACGGTGCCGGCATTTTATGCGCTGAAAGACACGCGCACACCAGCTTTGATCTCGGTCTTTAGTGTCGCGCTGAACATCTTCTTCTGTTTCCAACTGCGCGGTACCTATGGCTTTGTCGGTCTGGCGCTGGCTGCATCACTGGCTGGTGTCGCCAATTTTGCACTGCTCACCTATCTGCTCAGGAGCCGAATCGACATGACCGGCGACAGAGAAAACCTGATTGCCCTCGGCAAGATTGCGGCTGCCTCGTTGGTGACCGGAGTAGCTGTCTGGTTGATGAAGCACTTTCTCTTTATGCAGATTCAGCAATCCCGATTGGTAAACCTTGGCGCAGTAACTGTGATGCTTGCGGTAGCTGTCGCGATATATCTGTTGCTGTGCCGATTGCTGCGCATGGAGGAGTGGACAAGACTTGCGGACGCGTTTATGAGACGGTTTAGGCGCTAACACAACGGAGGGGTAAGTGCGAACACCGGCGCTCTATGCGCTGATCTTCTTCGTCGGCGGGATTCTTCTCGCAACCAATACCGCTCTGCCTGCCATGGTCTACCTGGGTGTGGCCGTACTGGCGTCAGCGCTGGCAATTATCTGCTTCATCCTGGAGAAAGCGACGACGAGCCGGACGGCGATTTGCCTGGCCGTTCTGTCAACCGGCGCGTTTTTGACGGAGTTGCAAAGCGCCGAATTTCCCTCTAACCACATTTCGCTTTTTGCTTCTGCCAACCAAGTCATGACTGTCACAGGTATCATTGTCTCGGAACCGGATATTCGTCCAACCAAGACTTATTTGGCCGTGCAAGTTGACTCGCTACAGTATCGTGATCGGGCAATTGCCGCCTGCGGAAATCTACGGCTGCAAATTCAGGCGCCGACGTCGGCATTTGGGTATCGCGACCGGATCAAATTCACGGGCTACGTCAATCTGCCCTTTTCCGCTCGCAATCCGGGCGCATTCGACTATCGCCGCTATTTGCAAATCAGACAGATTAGCGCCACCGTGACCTTGCCCGGCGCCGACCGAATCACACAACTCGAATCAGGCGCGGCTGAACCATTTGTGCGCACTATCATAACGCCCGTGCGCGACTATATCTCCTCGGTGTTCGAGCACTCCCTGCCATCGGAACAGGCAGCGGTCATGAGGGGTTTCCTGATCGGCGATGTCCGCAATATCTCGCGTGAAGTCTATCGGCGCTTCAAAGACACCGGCACGTTGCATGTTCTGGCGGCATCCGGAGCTAACGTCGGATATGTTGTTGCATCTTTGCTGCTCGGTATCCGACTGTTTCGACTGCCGAGGCAGTATCGGATTTACCTGCTGATTGCGGGTGTCGTGATTTTCTCGTTTCTGGCCTACAATCAGCCGTCCGTCGTACGTGCCGCGGTAATGGCAATCGTCACGCGTTTGGCGCCGCCTTCGCGCTGATACTGTTTATGCCAACTTGCGAGAGATGGATGCCCAAAGCGAAAGGGTTCCCTCGAAAGACAGCGCGCTACTTCCTGATGATCTTCTATGGGAGTATCATTGCACAGCTTGGCGTGATACCGATACTGATCTACAGTTTCCACACAGTGCCGTTGGTTAGTTTTGTAGCAAATCTGATAGTCGTGCCGCTGGTGGGTGTGGCAACTACACTCGGCATCATTTTGGTGTTCCTCTCAGCCATTCCGGTGGTTTCGACCCTGCTTGCCGAGATCCTGACCCTCACGCTCAAACTGACGCTCGCTTCAATTGACTACTTCCACGCCTTGCCGATTTCGCAGTTACGGCTGGGAGCACCACACCTGCTGGCGATCATCGCCTACTATTTGGCGCTGCAATTAGTCTTCTCGTTCGTCTCCCGAAAGCGAATTGCCCCCCTGTTCGCCATACTTCTGCTGATATCCACGAGCACCCTGATCTGGAAGAATGTGCTTGCCGATAGCGGCAACGAGACCGAGATCACTTTTTTCGACACGCGCGATATGACGACTGTCTTCATCAAACAGACAGGCGGACGAACAGTACTAATCAACGGTGGCGGCGCCAATCAATCAGTGAATCTCGGCGAGGTCACGGTTCTGCCATTCCTGTTGGCGAAGGGAGTTAGCCATTTGGACAATGTTTTTTCGACGACCACGCAGTCCGGCAACACGCGCTCCCTGTTGTCAGCTATGGCTGGAGTGGAACAGAGCACTCCCTCCGCAGTCGACGATAGCGCCTACTTGCAGTCGCTGACTGGTCGCATCGAACTTATCGACTCCAGCACAATCTTTTCCTATCGAGCCTCGAATTTCCTGCTGCTGACTGGCTCCACACCTGTGCAGAACTTGAACAATCTTCCCCCAACGATCAACGTTGCCGCTGCTGACTGGCGCTACCTGAAGCAAGACGGCTTCGTCGCATTCCTGAAGTCGTTCCATGTTGAAACGGTGATACTTACGAGCTACCCCACCCTCTACACTTCGAAAGAACCGCTCCGGCGACTCAGTGAGGAGTTGCCCAATCTGCATGTCTATTCAGTACTCGAGTCCGGAGGCATCACCCTCCGACTTGCCACTGACGGTTTTCGAGTATTGGCAACAGCCAATAACTGATCGCGCAAACGGACTATCAGACATAGGCATTCTGCGCCGCGAAATCAAATCGTCTTAAAGAATTACCGAAAACCGCCCGATATAGAATATGAAGTAAACCGCGCCGGAGGAGTATCCGGCGTGAATTATTGAACAGTAAACAAGCACTTAAAAAGCTCGAAACATGAGTTTTACCGGAAATCTACAGACGGTGGCATTCTCCGATCTGTTGCAGCTTTTTTCCGCCGGCAAAAAGACCGGAACGGTCACCATTGTACGCGGAAACATCCGCAAGGAGATCGTTTTCCGGGACGGCAACATCATCACGGCGAACTCGCATGATGCCGAGGAAGACTATCTCGGCCAGTTGCTGCTAAGGGCCGGGCGGATAACCAAAACCGACCTCCAACGGGCCATCTATATGCACAAGACCGCCGGCAAACGGATCGGTCAGGTGCTGGTGGAGATGAAGCTGGTCAGCCGCGAAGAGTTGACCCTGTACCTCAAGCAGCAGATCGAAGAGATCATCTACAACCTCTTCAGTTGGAAAGAGGGCGAATTCGTCTTTCGCGAAGGGCAGCTTCCTGCCAACCGCGAAGGTCTGTTTGAACTGAACACCATGAACGTGATTATGGAAGGGACGCGGCGAATCGATGAGTGGGTGGAAATTCAGAAGGTGTTGCCGCGCGATAATCAGATCCTGTGCGTGTCGCCGAAGATTCAGGCCAAGAACGACGAGGTTACGCTGTCGCTGGAGGAATTCAAAATCATCACGATGATCGACAGCAAACGGACGCTGCCGGAGATTCTGGAAGTATCGCCGCTGGGTGAATTCGTGACCTCGCGCGCCATCTACAAGCTGATTTCCGCCGGTCTGGTGGAAACGACCACGGTCAAAGAGGCCGAGGTGCTTGATCCCCGCGAGGAGGATTCTTTGTTCTGGCTGCTACTGCGGGTTTATGCGTCAGCTTTCAGCCAGATTCAGAAAATGCTCGAGAAGAAGATGGGAGCCGAAAACGAGAGGCTGCAACTGACGCTGGGCGGTTTCCGCAAAGGTATCTGGCAGTGCTTCGTCGGTGTAAATCATTCCGACTTTCCCACCAGTTTTGAATCGATCAAGCGAGCGATGGCGAAAATGCCGAAGGAAGTCAGGGCGCTCAAGCTGATCAGCGGACTTAATCAGATCATGGAAGAACAGCTTGCCTTCGTCTATTCCTACCTCGGCATCGAGGTCCGCAAACAGGTGGCGGCGGAAATCAAGAAGGAAATCGCGCTGCCGCTGGCGGAAAGACGGGAAGTCGATAAGAAATACGATGTCGGTAACGAGTTGTACCGCATTCTCAGAGAAGTCAAACTGACCAAATCGGTCTTGTGAGGTAGTTATGATGAAGATTGCGCGCACAGTGATTCTGGCGCTGGTGACCTTGCCGGTATCAAGTGCACTGGCCCAAACAGCAGCAAAGACCGGCGAGGTGTCGGCGTTTGGAGTGGCAATTGATATCGTTCTGCTGGTGGCCGGTCTGATCTTTTTTGTGATGTGTCTGAAAATCTTTGCCTTGCTCCGAGGAGGCGAGCTTTCACCCGGCTGGCAGGTACTGGCCGTTTCGTTTCTGATCTTCTCTCTTGGCCAGTTGCTAAGCCTGGCAATCAAACTGGATATCGTCACCATGCAGAGAAATGCGATCGGTATCCTGCAACTGCTGGCGTTGATCTTGGTGGCCGTCGGCGTGACGAAGATCAAGAAGAGTTTGACCTAGAACCGCTTTGCTGAAGGTTTCTATGATTGAAACAGCAAGTCTGACCGAGCGTATCGAACAATGCGAGAGGATTCTCAAGGAGAATTCGAGATCGCAGGTGTTCGCTGCGCTGGCCGACGCCCATCGCCTTAACGGCGACCTGGATCTGGCGTTTCGCGTCTGTCGCCAGGGAATACGGACTCATCCCGACTACGGCGCCGGTCACTTGGTGATGGCCAAGATTAGTCTCGGTCGCAAGATGTACGACTGGGCAGAACAGGAATTGAATAAAGCCGTCGAACTTGACGGCGAAACGCGGTTGACGGAACAACTGCGAGTGGAAATTCTGATTGCCAAAGGCAGTATCGGCGAAGCAGAGTCAGCGATCAAAAAACTGCGAGCGTCCAGCGCCAATCGACTACTGGTTCAGGATTTGCAGCAAAGGCTGGAGCGTCAGAAGAAAGAGTTGAAACGACGGCAAGTCGACCCGCTTCCCGGCGCGCACAGGGCAGCCCCAAGCGCGGAAATGGATACGAACGGGGGCGCACTTAGGCCGAAGACACCGCTGACGCTCAATCAGGTTCTGGACCAGCTATTGAAGCTGTCATTTGTCGAATCCATCGTCTGCGCGCACAGCGACGGCACTGTCGTTGATCATCGCGGTAGTCCCGACGAGGATATTCAGGCTGTGGCCGCCTTCGGTATAGAGATGTGCCGAAATGCAGAGACGGAGACCGCGATAGCTGTTCTTGGCGAAATATGCCAGATCGCGGTTGAGACCGAACAGCGGATAATCGTGATAATGAAATTCAGTCGCTACAACCTGGTCCTCTACTGCGAGAAAGGGGTCAATGTCGGAGCTATGCGACTGAAGCTGGACGAAGTCAAGGAAAACCTGCAGGACGGCCAAGGAAGTGAGAAGTAAATATGGAATGGTCTATTAGAGA
>JAPLUP010000373.1 GCA_026397575.1 Candidatus Zixiibacteriota bacterium | reverse complement strand
GATGCGGTCATTTTCACCCAGTACTTCCTGGTAGGCCTGGATGCTTTCCCGGCTAGTACTCGCGAAGCAGCGATAGCCGCTTCCGATGTTAATGCCGATGGCATAATCCTGACGTATCAGGATTTGGTCTACCTGTATCGGATTATCATTGGTGAAGCCCTGCCATTCCCCAAACAAGCAACTGGGGCAAGTGTAAACGCATACTTCCAGCAAGATCCGACAAACCATATGGTGGCTGTGAGCTGTAGCCTACCGCTTGCGGGTGCGTTTATGCTCATAAGGGGGAATGTAACGCCAACGTTTCTTATTCCGCAAACCGGTTGGACGCGACAGGCAAACTATGACGGCACGTACACGCGAATACTCATTCTGGGTGATCCCGGCCAGCCATACACCAATGGCGTCTGGTTCACATATCAGGGCACAGGCGAACTTGAGTATGTCGAGACCACCGACTGGCATAATACATTGATCACTTCTCACATCACCCATGGAGCGACTGATTGCGGTGATTTCGACGGTTCCGGCGGTATTAACATTTCCGACGTGGTCTATGTCATCAGGTACATCTTCAGCGGCGGAGTTGCGCCGATTGACATCCACGGCGGCGATGTCAATTGCGACAACACATGCGACATCAGCGACATCGTCTATCTGCTTGCGTATATCTTCTCAGGCGGCCCCGCGCCGTGCGCAAACTGCAAATAACCTTTCAGAAACCTGAGGGGCAACCGCGAAGGTTGCCCCTATAAAACCCTTGCCACTTCGAACGCGATTCGATATCGTCACACTTGTGTCCGACTACGATCACAACCGAGATCATGCCGCCGACTTCGCGGCGCTGGATGATCCGCAACTGCCGGAGCGATTCCAGAACTACATTCTCGACAAAAACCTGATCGGGGAAGGTCCTATCAGTTTCTCGTATCGCGCGACGCGACTCGATGGCAACCGTCCGGTACGGCTAAAGGTCCTGCGTAAACGCGTCTGCCGGCTTGCAGGAATCGGCGAGACCTACCAGCGCGCGAAAACGGTACAGATGCAATACACGGGGGACCATCTCCTGCGAATGACCGGCGCGGCTGTACATGATGGCATCCTGATTTTTGAGTACGAATACATCGAATCGATCAGCCTGCGTTCGTTGATTGAGAGCGATGCGCCATTTCATCCCGATTTGGCGGCACTGATCGCAATGGAGATCATTGCAGGCCTGAGTCAAATCCATGGGGTGCGTCCGTCTCCGGGATTGGGGAATCTGGTGCCGCTGCATCGCAATCTCAAGCCGGAGAATGTGCTGATCTCTCCCAACGGTGAGGTCAGGTTGACTGACATCGGTATGCTCGACATTGCGGCGTTTTGCGATGCGGCTCGCCTGGAGTTGCCTTATGACACGCGCGTTTATCAGGCGCCCGAGCAATTGCTTCGGGACGGATACGCAGACCGACGCTCCGACGTTTTTACGCTTGGGTTGCTGATACTGGAAATGGTGACTTCGCGACTACCCTATGCTGGGGGCAACGTCTTTGAAGTGCGTCAGAAC
This sequence comes from Candidatus Zixiibacteriota bacterium, assembly GCA_026397575.1. Taxonomy (GTDB): domain Bacteria; phylum Zixibacteria; class MSB-5A5; order CAIYYT01; family CAIYYT01; genus CAIYYT01. The sequence goes on along the minus strand of JAPLUP010000373.1, from coordinate 391 downwards.
ATCCGCGAGAATCGGCGCGCGTCATTGGAATCGCTCTATCCGGTCACACGCGATCGCGATCGCAAGAAATTGACGCAACAGTTGGGACAGCTTTGCGAAAAGATGACCGCCCACGACTCGGAAAAACGGATCCAGAGTCTGGTCGATGTGGAGAGCCAGTTACTCCGATATCTGGAAGGCGCCAGGTACGCCGATCGCAGCCGCGCACTGACCGATTTCCTGCAGAGGCGATCATTCCATGTGGAACGGATTAGCAAGCGGGGCTTTATTGATCGGCTCTTCGGCGGATGACTCAGAGTTGTAGGTCAGGCGTCCTCGAGGCCTGACGACAATTGTCAAGCCACGAGGCGGCCTAACCTACGCGGCTACTGCATCCGAATTACACAACTTC
>JAPLUP010000361.1 GCA_026397575.1 Candidatus Zixiibacteriota bacterium | reverse complement strand
CGTTCGTCGGCACATTCGTGGCTGAGAGCGCGGGAACAGTGGCGTCTGGATCGGTTGCCAGCACTACGAACTGGAGTCGTGCTCCTTCTTGCACGTTCTGCGGTGCAATTGATGCCAAATAGGGAGATCGGTTTGGAGCTGTCGGTTTATCCGAGCATTGCCACACCAAGCATGCCAACACTACTGCCAAGCCTATTCGTATGGAATTTCCCATATTGTGTATCCTCCAGAGACAATATAGCCACATACTGCAATTTTGTCAAGTCGATTGAATGACAGAACGTCAAAACCGAAGCGGTTTTGACCTACAATTTCCGGGCACGTAGCAACGTGCCCCTATGGGAAATTATGTGCAGCGTTGATGCGTTTTAGAGTCAAAGAAGTGCAACGCTTCTTTGGAGATTGATACGGCGGCCGTGGCGTCGTCAAGCCCCGAGTGGGCTTGACCTACGATCTTGTCGCCCCGGGCGACAACTTTCTGCTCGCCGAGACGGCCGTAGAGATAGGTCGTTGCCCCATGGAACTCGACGCGCTCGATAGTCATGCTGACACCGGTGCTATCGGGTGAAGCAATGAGATCGTCCGGTCTGATGCCGATCAGATAGCCGCCGTCTGGCATGGGGACCCGGCAGATCGGGGATGACACAGACTTAAGGCGCAACTCGCCTTCATGCACCGAACCGTGTAGGATATTGATCGGTGGGGAGCCGATAAAGCGCGCCGTGAAAACGTTGGCCGGTCGGTGGTAGACTTCATCGGGAGTGCCCTGTTGCATGATCTTGCCTTTCTCAAGCACTACCAGCGTATCGGCCATCGTCATCGCCTCGGTTTGGTCGTGGGTGACATAGATCATTGTCTTGCCCAACCGTCGTTGCAGTGATTTGATTTCGCCTCGCATCTGATTGCGCAATTGGAAATCGAGATTAGACAGCGGTTCATCAAGAAGAAACAATCTGGGATCGCGGATGATGGCGCGCCCGACGGCAGTGCGTTGACGTTCACCACCGGATAAAGTCTTGGGATATCTGTCAAGCATGCTGCTCAATCCCAACAACTCTGCCGTCGCAGTCACTTCCCGGTCGATTCGTGGCTTGTCAGCTTTGGCGACTTGCAGGGGAAAGGCCAGATTTTCCCGCACGGTCAGATGCGGATAGAGTGCGTAGTTCTGAAAGACCATGGCGATGTTGCGCCGACGCGATTCGAGGGTTGTGATGTCCTCACCGTCGACAAGGATTTTGCCTTCGTCGGGATATTCCAGACCGGCGATCAGCCGCAGCAGAGTTGATTTGCCGCATCCGGATGGTCCGAGTAGTACGGTTAGTTTGCCGGATTCAATTTCCAAATTCAAACGTGGAATGACCGGGTTGCCATCAAAGCTTTTGACGATATCTTTCAGTTCAACGCGACTCACGGCATTCCCATTCAAGCTTTGCGATTAGTCTTTCTTCATGAAAATGAACATCTCGTTTACGGCGCCACTGTCGACATCAATTCCGATTCCGTAGTTGTCGAATCCGAAATTTTTGGAATCGCGCGACGGTCGATACCAGGTCGTGTTGTCTGCACATCCGGCGCGTGGTTGAGTCGTCTTGGTAGAATCCACATAGTCGACATAACGATCATGGCCGCCAACATCGATCAGAATTCCATACGATTGCGCATACCAGGTGAACGGCACAGTCGGGCGCGGAGTTTTGTAGTCATCGCGAAACGTTGCATCACCCATGCCGTCGGTGCCGGCGTTTAGCTGGTACAGGTCATCGCCGCCGAAGTCAAATAGGAACGAATTGGAACGAATCTGCGCATTGGCAATCGAAATGATCTTGCCACTGTACACGTCGTTGCCACCCCAATCGACTAAAAGCGTCACGGCAAAGTCCCAGCCAAAGGAAAGACCGGCGCCGGCGGTTTCGTACAATTCATGCTTGTCGTTGCCCGCTTCATCAAACAGGGCACCGATGCAATAGTGGGCGCCGGATGCCTGCGTGAAGTAGCAGCTTTTGTAGGAATCGTTGCCGCTGACGTCATAGAGAATGCCGATGCCGAACCAGTAGCCGACACCAAGCGTCCAGTTGCCGGAGTAGTATTCATCGTCCCCGGCGCAATCAATCAGCGCTCCCAGTCCTCCAGCCCAACTGTGGCCATCAGAACCGTCACCGCGCCGACCACCGCCCCAACCCTGCGCATTGTTGGCGTTAATCTTTCCCTGCGAATGGTAGTCTCCTCGATTAGCCACGCTGGCAAGGGGCTCCGCCGTATAGTGATCATTACCGGAGTAGTCGACCAGTACACCGATACCGCCCCCAATGCCACCTGCGCCTTGACCGTCTCCAAAGAGATAGTAGTTGTCGCCCCCTTCGCGATCGACCAACATGCCCACACCGAAATATCCACAACCTTGACCGGAGACCGCCAAGTGGTAATCGTCCTTGCCGGCAAAATCACACACAATGCCGGTGCCGAATATGCCCACACCCTGTGACAACCGGTCGGCTCGATAACGGTCATTGCCGTCAACGTCGATGAGGATACCGACACCACAACCGCCATAACCAAACTCGCGAGTCGTCGTGCTGTCGCCGTAGAGATCATTGCCAGCCAGATCGACGAGAACACTGATTGGCAGAAACGGCTTGCTGCCGCCTCCGGTGAGATACTTGTCATTACCGCCAAGATCGCAGATCAAGAGATACTCGCCATCGGCAATAACATCATCCTTCGATCCGTTTACGAGAATGGCTCCAATCGGCGTGGCAATTCTAAATCCCAAATCCTTGCCGCGCTCGCGTAATACTTTGAGTTTCTTTGCGGCGATATCGGTTGCCGCCGTGGCTTTGAACGAAGCATAGACCAGCGACTGCCAGTCGATCAGACGCGCGCAGTCGTCAAATTGCGGATAGTAGACTTGTCCGTCTCCCTGCGTGGCATCGAGATCGGTGATTCGATAGAGCTCTTCGACAGTCTTTTCGGGCACGTTGCGAAATGCCAGTTGCCGATATTTGTACGCGTCCAGCAAGTTGACAAGCCAGACCGCCAATACCTGCTCTATCTGCGGATCGATTTTGACCGATAGGCTTTCCAACTCAGATCGCGATACCGCGCCATCACTCTTGCTTCCAAACGTGCGATACTCCAACTCTCCGCCGGTGGCTGCATAGATGCGTTCGATAGCGGCGAGCAGGGGTTTCGGCGAAGCGACCGTATCAACAAGATTGGCCGAGTAATTGCGAAATCCGCCGAAACGTCGCTCCCAGCAAAGCGAATAGCACAGAAGATACAACGCGGAATTGGTTGTGCTCCAGAAAGTGGAGTCGACCAGGAGCTGTGTCGCCGAACTCTTCATCGACTGGCTATAGTCATAAACTTTGAGCGGTTCAGCCAGCAGATCATCAAACGCCGGGAGTTTGTACGGTATCTCATAAGGATAGCGATTCCAATATCCCTTGGGATGATAGCCGAGGTCGGCTTTCGTCTTTCCTACCGATGACAACGCCTGATCCAGCAGATCGCTGCCGATACTTGTCTGTGAAATCGCGAGAACAAGACTGATGATGATCACATAGCGAAGTCGCAACATATTTCCTCCAGTGCCGCGCCAATTTAGTCGTTGTTCGGCATTGTCACAACCACAAATCAATTGCCTAAACTCATCCCAATCGACAGATTGTCTGCGATGGCAACTCTCAAAAAGAAGCTCACAGTCCGTCTGCATGAGACCGACGCCGCCGGCATTTTGTTCTTCGCAAGTCAGTTTCTCTATGTGCATGACGCATACGAAGAATTGCTGCAATTGATCGGTCTGCCGGTTGCCTCAATGTTGCGGGACGAGCCGTTTATCCTACCGATTGTGCACGCGGAAGCGCAGTATTTCAGACCCTTGCACGTCGGCGACGAGATTACGGTTATCGTGCAGGTTGGGAGTATCGGTAAATCCTCATTTGTGCTGGTGTTCGATCTATTCGCAGCCGATGACAAGCCTGTCGGCAAGGCCAAAACGGTGCACGTGGCGGTTAGCAAACAGACGCAAAACAAAATTGCGCTGCCAGAAAAATTGCAGCGGGCGTTGAAGGCTTTTCAGTCGGCTCCGTGATTATTTTCCCGCTCGCGGTACAGGTCCATCAATCTTGTTTTATCCACCTTGCCGATCCCGATGCGGGGAAGCCTCTCCGTTACAATGATCGTGTCAGGTACTTTGATTCGCGCCAGTTGTTCGTGCAGATGTCGCTTTAGCGCGCTCACATCGAAATTCGCAGGCGCTGTAGTCGCAACAAATAGCACGGGACGTTCACCCCATTTGGTGTCAGGTACTCCGATCACGGCGCAGTCGGCAACTCCGGGGAAGGTTTCTACTTCGGCTTCGATTTCGCGCGGAAAAATGTTTTCGCCCCCGGAAATCAACATGTCGTCCTTGCGACCATAAACGGTCAGGTATCCGTCAGTATCCAGGGAACCCACGTCACCAGTATAGAACCAACTGTCTGCATCGAGAGTCTCTCCGCCCAGATAGCGTTTGAATAGCACTTCGCCTCTTACGGCAATCTCGCCGATGGTGTTGGTAAGAGCCTGCAAGCCGTTGGCGTCAACAATGCTCAGTTCGCGATACTTCAGCGGGCGACCTGAAGTGTTTAGCTTCTCCGTCGAATCCTGTGGACTGAGCGTACAGACCTGCGAGCCGGTCTCGGTCAGGCCGTAGGAAGTTAGCAGGGGCAGCTTTAACTCGCGCGCCCGTTCCACCAAGCTTGTCGGCACAGGGGCGCCACCCAGCAGGATGGTTTTCAATGTCGCCGGCAGCGGCCGATAGTCGCGCTGCTGCAACAAGGCAATCAGCATGGTTGGCACCAACGACAG
>JAPLUP010000333.1 GCA_026397575.1 Candidatus Zixiibacteriota bacterium | reverse complement strand
GACATCAACCGGCTGATATCCTTGTTCCAACAATGCCACCCCCCTCTTCCTGCGATGTTCTAATTGCTCTGGGCTTCCGTAAGGTCTCATCCTTTACCTCCGGCCCAGAATATAGGACATTTATTATGCAGGTGTCAATAGCTCAGATAGGCTATGTCGCTTTTGCGGCGGATATCTACGGCAAGGGAATTCGCCCCAAAAACACGGACGAGGCAGCCACACAGGCAACTATCTATCGCAAAGACCGCCAACTGATGCGCCGACGAGCAGGGGCGGCGTTGCAGGTTCTTGTCGACAACAAGTTGGTCGACCGCAAGAGGATCGCCGCAATCGGCTACTGCTTTGGCGGTGGCACGGTGCTGGAACTCGCGCGCAGTGGCGCCGACCTTGCCGGTGTTGTTTCCTTCCACGGCAATCTTGATACTCCCAACCCTGCGGATGCAAAAAACATCAAAGGCAAGATTCTGGTGCAGCATGGTGGCTCCGATCCCTATGTCCCGGCTGAGCAATTGGCCGCCTTCGAGAAAGAGATGGCCGACGCCGGAGTCAACTGGCAAGTAATCATCTATGGCGGCGCCGTGCACAGCTTCACCAACCCCGATTCCGGTACCGATCCAACTAAGGGAGCGGCCTATAATGAACAAGCCGACAGACGTTCGTGGTTGGCCATGAAGCAGTTCTTTGAAGAGATATTCAAGTAGTCGCTCCGCCGGTGTGACATTTATTGACAAAATCTGTCGATGTAGTTAAATTCGCAATTCGCGCAAGTGTCTCCGTTGCAACTTCGACTCACGGCGACACGTATGTTGACCAACACCCGTCCGAGGGCGACGGAATAAATTCGGGACTGACCATCTCAAGGAGGATGAATTGCAAAGTCTGAAAGGCAAGGTTGCGCTGGTAACCGGCGGTACCAAGGGAATCGGCAAAGCGGTAGCCCTACGTCTGGCCAAGGCGGGAGCGGATGTTGCAGTCAACTATTTCCGCAGTCGTGACACTGCCGAGCGGACCGTTGCCCAGTTGCAGGCGCTTGGCTCGAATGCCATCGCGATTCGCTCCAATGTCGGCAAACACGAACTGCTCCATAAAATCTTCGACGAGATTCGCGCCAAATACGGCAAACTTGACATCCTGATTTCCAACGCCGCGCTCGGGATATATACCGAGGCGATGAAAATCGATGACAAGGCTTGGGACTTGTCGATGCATACCAACGCGCAGGCGTTTCTGCTCTGCGTGCAGCACGCTCAGGACATGATGCCCAATGGTTCGCGCATCGTGTCGTTGTCATCGCTGGGATCGCAACGCTATATCGACGGTTACGCCGCGATCGGGGTCTCCAAGGCCGCCATCGAAACCTTGACCAAGTACCTTGCCTATGAACTGGCGCCGCGTCGGATCAATGTCAATTGCGTTTCCGGTGGGTTTATCGATACCGACGCGCTCAAAGTATTCCCGTCGTATGATGAAATGTTCAAGGAAGTCGTGAAGCGTACGCCGTTCGGAAGAGTAGGTACACCGGATGAAGTTGCCGGTGTTGTATTCTTTCTCTGTACCGATGACTCCCGCTGGATTACCGGCCAGACTATTATCGTCGATGGCGGTTACTCGCTGGCTTGAGCCGCCTATGTTGGCGCATCCATCACCGGGATGTTTTGGACTCTCGGAATCGGCTTGCCTCGAAGTCGAATGTCTTATCTTCTATTTGCCGAATTGAGCGGAGTGTATTATACATTCCTCCGGGAGTGAAGCATTGGAAGCACCGAAGACAATCATAGATCTCGTTGAGAAGTTCCATCGTAACCGAGAGTCATATTGCACCGCCGCCTACAACGAAACACAAGTTAGACGCGAATTCATTGACCCGATGTTCAAAACACTAGGGTGGGACATTGATAATGAGAAGGGGCGGGCGGAAGCTTACAAAGATGTCGTTCATGAGGACTCTCTGAAAATCGGCGAGACCATGAAAGCACCCGACTATTGTTTTCGAACTGGGGGAACTCGCAAGTTCTTCTTGGAGGCCAAGAAGCCGGAGGTCAACATCAGAGATGATGCGGCGGCTGCCTATCAATTGCGTCGATACGCTTGGTCGGCCAAATTGTCACTAAGCATTGTCACCGATTTTGAGGAATTTGCGGTTTACGATTGCCGCATTCGCCCAGCCGTCGATGACAAAGCTAGCAAGGCTCGCATCCTCTACCTGACTTACAAAGAATATGCAACACGCTGGTCTGAAATTGCGGGCATATTCGGTCGCGAAGAAGTATTTAGAGGCTCATTTGATCGTTTCGCCGAGACAACTCTGGGCAAGCGCGGGACAGCGGAAGTCGACTCTGCTTTCTTGGCCGAAATTGAAATGTGGCGCGAAGCCCTCGCCCACAATATTGCGAAACGAAATCCCAGAGTGACTCCACGAGAGCTGAATTCCGCGGTGCAGCAGACTATAGATCGAATCATTTTCCTGAGAATCTGCGAGGATCGGGGCATCGAGGAATACGGCAAACTCAAGCAGGCCGGTGCGAGCAGCGGTGTCTACGCCAATCTATTTGAACTCTTTGAGCAAGCCGATGAACGCTACAACTCCGGACTGTTTCACTTTCACGAAGAACGAAGTCGACCCACAATCCCAGACACTCTGACTCCCAAGCTCAAGGTTGACGACCGACCTCTCAAAGAAATTATAAGAACGCTGTATTACCCTGACAGCGCCTACGAGTTCTCGGTTTTGCCGGCAGACATTCTTGGGCAAGTTTACGAACAGTTCCTGGGCAAGGTCATCCGGCTAACACCCGAACACGTCGCCAAGGTCGAGGAGAAGCCGGAAGTCCGAAAACAAAAGGGAGTCTACTACACTCCGACGTTCGTCGTCGACTACATAGTGGCGCGGACCCTCGGAAAGGTATTGGAAGAGAAAACGCCCGGCCCGAAAGGAACCGCCAGCAAAGTCAGAGTCCTCGATCCTGCCTGCGGCTCCGGCTCCTTCTTGCTGGGAGCGTATCAGTATCTCCTCGATTGGCATCTGCGTGCGTACACAAGCGACGATCCCGAGAAGTGGACTCGTGGTAAAAATCCGCCCATATTTATGCGGAGCAGCGATGAATGGCGTCTGACTGCAAGCGAAAGAAAGAGAATTCTCCTGAACAACATATATGGTGTGGACATCGACCCTCAGGCGGTGGAGGTCACCAAGCTCTCCCTATTGCTAAAGGTTCTGGAGAGAGAGTCTGCCTACTCAATCTCCCAACAATACAAGTTCCTTCACGAAAGGGCATTGCCTGACCTTGGGGAAAACATCAGATGCGGAAACTCACTGATCGGCTCCGATTTCTATCAGGAAAAACTGGGACTGTATGACGAAGAGGATACCATCCGTGTCAACGCTTTCGATTGGAAGAAGGAGTTCGCTCCAATTTTCCACGCGGGTGGATTTGACGTCGTCATTGGTAATCCTCCTTATGTCCGTCAAGAAACTCTCAGCGAGTTCAAGGATTACTTCCACACTCGTTATCACGTCTATCACGGCATAGCCGATCTGTACGCCTACTTCATTGAACTCGGCGTCTCTCTTCTCAAACAAGACGGCGTCTTTTCCTACATCGTCGCTAACAAGTGGCTGCGGGCAAACTATGGCGAACCCTTGCGGGCGTGGCTAAAAGGGCAACACATTGAGGAAATCGTCGACTTCGGCGACTTGCCGGTTTTCAAAGGCGCCACAACCTACCCCTGCATCCTTCGCATTTCCAACAAACCACCCCGACAGACCTTGGACGTAGCTGTTGCGAAAACACTCGAATTTGAATCGCTGGCGGAATACGTCAAGTCAAACACGTTCTCAGTCTTGACAAAATCCCTTGACGATCGCGGTTGGTCGCTCGCAAATCAATCGACTCAGAAATTGCTCGCCAAGATCAAAGCTGCTGGTGTTCCACTTGGCAAATACGTGCATAACAAGATCTATCGAGGCATTTTGACCGGCCTAAATGAAGCTTTCGTGATAAATGCGGAAACAAGGGATCGGCTTATCAAGGATGACGCGAGATGTGGCGAAATCATAAAACCAGTTGTGGCCGGTCGAGATGTGAAACGGTATCATCCTCTTCGCTCCGAGAAGTACCTAATTTTTGCAAGGCATGGGGTTCGGATTGAGGATTTCCCGGCACTCAAGAGGCACTTAGGCCAGTTTAAGAGCGCGCTTTCGCCCCGCCCAAAGGACTGGAAAGGCAAGGAATGGAAAGGCAGAAAACCGGGAGTCTACAAATGGTACGAGATTCAAGACGCGATAGACTATTACCCTGAATTTGAAAAACCGAAAATCATGCTGCCCGACATATCTATTCGTGGAAATTTCGCTATCGACTTAGAGGGCGGGCTGTATGGTGTAAACACCACTTACATAATCGCGAGTGCCGATTTGTACCTGCTTGGATTATTGAATTCAAAGCTCCTTACCTTCTTCTACAAAAGCATCTCTTCCACCTACCGGGGAGGCTATCTGCGCTTCATCTATCAGTATCTCGTAAGTCTTCCTATCTATAAGAGCAAGGTGGTCAATGCCGAATTCAAAGTTTCTCACGACCGAATTGTGAAGCTTGTTGGGGAGATTCTTGATCTTCATCAGCAGCGTTCAAAGAGTCGAACGGAGCACGAGGAGACAACGCTTACTCGCCGTATCAACGCTGTTGATGACGAACTCGATCAACTGGTCTACCGTCTCTACGGTCTGACCGCCGGAGAAATCGCTACGGTGGAACAGACGCTCATCTCGCCCTCCTGAGGCATCGAATATTTCCGATTTCCACCCATTCCATCGCGTACTATCACTAGGGGTGGCTGCGAGGAACTATGCCGAAAATCATCTCCGTCGGCCGGGCACTACCGCCTTATAAACTGACCCAGCTAAACATCAAGGATTTCGTCAGGACTCATTTCAGCAACTCCCGATTCCCGATTGACCGACTGCTGGAAGTTTTCGAAAACGCCCAGATCAACGAGCGCTATTTCTCCGTGCCGATGGACTGGTACCGCGAAGAACACAGCTTTGTCGATAAGAATGAGCAATACATTCTCTCCTGTGATCGGCTCGGTATCGCTGCCGCAAATGATGCGCTTTTGCCGCTGGGGGTCACTCCTCAAGAGATCGACTACATCATTTTTGTTTCATCTACCGGCCTGGCGACGCCGTCGATCGACGCGCGATTGATCAACTTGCTACGAATGCGTCCCGACATCCGTCGCACACCGATTTGGGGACTCGGCTGTGCCGGAGGCGCGTCAGGACTATCTCATGCCTATCACTACCTGCTGGCGCATCCACGGCATCGCGTCCTTATTGTGGCTGTCGAACTTTGCGGACTCACCTTTCAGCAGAACGATTTTTCCAAGAGCAATCTCGTCGCCACCGCGCTTTTTGGCGAAGGCGCCGCCGCCGTGTTGATGACCGGCGACGAAATCGATTCGGACGGCGTGGAAGTGCTCGACACGTGCTCCACATTCTGGCCTGACTCGCTCGACGTCATGGGCTGGAATGTAATGAACACCGGCATGCAGGTTGTGTTCAGCCAGAGCATCCCGCAGATTGTGAAAGAACGTGCGCGCGCAAACTTCGAAGGGTTTCTTGGCAGTCATAATCTGGCACTTGACGACATCGCCTATTTGATCCTACATCCGGGCGGCGCCAAGGTGATTGAGGCATACGAAAACGCACTCGCTATCGGCAACGGCAAACTTGATCTCTGCCGGCAATCACTGCGGGATTTCGGCAATATGTCGGCGGTTTCCGTGCTCTTTGTCCTGTCCGAACACCTCAAGCGCTTCCCTCTGAATTCGGGCAAGTATGGTCTCATCTCCGCACTCGGCCCGGGATTTTGCGCAGAAAATCTGCTCGTGCGTTTCTAAAAGTTGGGTTGCATTCTCATCCCATTTGTATAACATTCCGTCGCTTGCTGACGGTGGGTACGATGCCGCCACGAGCGAAGTACTATCAATGAGAAAACGAGCAGAAACTTCAGACCAATAAGGAGAACCGATGAAGAGGCTTATCAGCATCATGGTTGTTATGTCGCTGTTGACGTTTGCATTTGTCACCGTCGCCCTGGGCGAGTCAACAGCCGATTCCACCAAGAAGGTGACGACCGTCAAAGCGGTTGAACCAGCCAAGGAAACCAAGGCTGACGTCATCAAAAAAGACACGACCAAGGCAACCACAGCAGCAGGGAAAGCGAAAGCAGGGAAAATGGCAAAACAGGATACCGTCACGACGGCCAGCGGTCTGAAGTATATCGATATCAAAGTCGGCCTCGGCGCTGTACCCAAAGCCGGACAGACGGTCGAAGTTCATTACACCGGCTGGCTCACCGACGGCAAGAAGTTCGACAGCTCCAAGGACAGAGGCACACCGTACCATTTCGCACTCGGACAGGGCAGAGTGATCAAGGGTTGGGACGAAGGTCTCTCAACGATGAAGGCCGGCGGCGTCCGCAAGCTGATCATCCCACCGGCACTTGGTTACGGCGCAGCTGGTAACGCCCCCGTCATCCCTCCGAATGCCACGCTGGTGTTTGAAGTCGAACTCCTCGGCGTGAAGTAATCACCCAATGTTGTGCAGGGGCGACTTGCCGGTCGCCCCTGTGTCTTTGTAGCATGCACGCACTCAACTGACATACGAAAGAAAGTGGGCTCAAAACGCCCCAAGTTCCATGCCTCGCCAAGCATGGAAGCCGAACTGCTGGCTGTGAGATAGCAGAAAAAACTCGCAGCTACCGCTTGAGTCTGATTATCGTTCCCCCCGAACCGGCGAAGAAGACATCCTTACCCACCAACTGGCAGTCGCTAAACGTTGTGACATAGTTCAGCGTGTCGACTAACCACAATCGACCCTGGCTGGTTGTCATCCCCAGGAAACGATCACCGCCCAGATAGACAATATCCGGACCGGGCGACGCCACACAACTGAGGTTACGCATACCCAGCCTGACCTTATCCGTCCATGACCAGCCTCCGTCGGATGAATTGCGCAACACACCCCGATCCCCCACCGACCAGCCATGAATGATATCACTGAAAACCATCGCGCGAACCGTGTCTCCTCGGCTCCCATTGTGCTCCCAACTCGCTCCCTTGTCGATGCTATACGTGATACCATCTCCGCCGAGAATCCAGACGTGACTCACCGGGGCCACACACAGACGCCAAAACCCGGCATGTTCGGTGACTTGGAAGTTCCAGGCAAGCCCCTTGTCGGCAGACTCACCAACGACACCGGCGTTCTTGCCTTGGGGCGTATTGACTACGCCGACCACATATCCGTGTCCCTTATCGAGGAAAACCATGTCGCGCAAATCGTAGGTTGAATCAGTAGCAATACGATTCCAACTCTTGCCGCCGTCTTCGCTACGTGCTAGATAACCAGATCGACCGAAAGCAAAACCGATGTCGTCATTCAAGAAATAGAAATCATTCGGACTGCCACCATCCAGAGCGAGCTTCGTGAAAGTCTTGCCACCGTCCGTGGTTTGGTAGGCTTTGCCGGATGCTATCGCAGCAAAGCCGGTCGTACCGTCCAAAAAGAAGATGCCGTTGACAGCCGCCGAGGTTGGCAGGTTCAATCTTTCACCCACAAGCATGTTGTCATTCTTAGCTGAACAGCCGATCAGACTTAGTAGGAGTATCGCGAGAACAGTCGTTTTCAAATATACCATGGAGCGCCTCATTGCCAAAGAGTAGTGCACTATTGGTATCGGATGATGCCATGGAAAGTCAAGCAAAAACTGTTTGTGAAACCCGTCCCAGCGCGTCACATTCCGCGCCATCGGTGGTCGATACAGACTGCGGAGGATGATCTTGACTGACGAATTGCTGCGCCTGGAAAATGTCGGCTGCCTTAACGATCGCGGCCTCCCTCTGGTGGAACACGTTTCCTTCGTGCTAAACACAGGCGGTATTCTCTGGGTCACCGGACCTGCCGGATCCGGCAAGACGACTTTGTTGGAAGTTATCATCAAAGAACGTCGACCCGATGTAGGCAAGCTTTCCTTTCGCCGGCAGCCGCTCTGGGCCAGAGGATGTATCAAACGCAGCCAATTACGTCGTCAGATTGGCGTTGTCTTCCAGGAAGATCATCTGCTCATGGAACACACCGTCTTTGAGAATGCCGCCGCCGCTCTTCAACTCACCGCTTGTTCGCGGTCAGTTCTGCGAGACCAGACCTATCAAGCCCTAGCGAAGGTCGGCCTCAGCGCGAAAGCCGAGCAGGGAGTGCACCTGCTGTCGTCATCCGAAAAACGCCTGCTGTCATTGGCGCGTGCCTTGGCAAAGATGGCGCCGCTGGTGATTGCCGATCTAAACACCTGTGAGGTCGACCAGAATGTGATTGCGCCACGACTGGAGACTATCGCCTCCTACGGCTGCGGTGTCCTGATCTTCAGCAAGCAACGCTCGCAAGCAACGCCGAAAGCGCCGGTGACGGCAGAGTTGATGCTGAGGTAAGCGAATGAAGACTGGGTTTGCTTCCAAAACAACGGGCCTCGTCGGCGTGATACTTGCCTCTACGGTAGTCGTATTGCTATTGAGTGCAGGCATACTTCTGCAGGAAAACCTGCACAGACAAGAACAGAAGTTTCGAGCTGACTTGCGACTCGAGTTGTTCCTGCGCGACGATACGACCCCTGATGAACTGCGCGAGCTTACTGATCGAGTTAAATCTCTGACCGGCTACGAATCGTTTGAAGATCAAGATAAGGCTGAAGCCTATGCTCGGATGCAGGGAACGCTCGGCACACAGTTGCTCCCCCCCGGCGGTTACAATCCCTTTCCCTATTCGCTAATCGTGACTTTCGTTCCGAAGGCCGCAACGTTTCAGAATTTTCAGAGCGCTGAGAACCG
>JAPLUP010000535.1 GCA_026397575.1 Candidatus Zixiibacteriota bacterium | reverse complement strand
TGAACAAAGACTCCCGACCCCTTTGTTCTCCCAGGAGGACCCGAAATGCGATGTCGGGTCGAATGTATTTTCCGATTACCACTTATAATAACGCTTTCCCGCTGGCACAACATACACTCTACCATCTACAAACCTTACGCCTCCCAAAACTGAATTCCAAAACACCCGAAATTCAGCCTCTTGGTTGAGCCGATTCTGCGCGCGGCTATGGTCAGCCCTGTTAATGCGCATCTGGTTTTTGTAGGCTGTGTTTGCCATGACGATATTAGCCACATTTTCTTTCAACTGAATCTCACCGCTCTGAAGGGTCTGGTCAAGAATTGCTTTCTGCCGGAGCACTTCGGCGAAAGTCTGTCCCTGGAAAAGGGCGAGATCCGGTTTGGCGGTGAGAACGGGATTGCCGTTGATGAACTGAACCAAATATTGAGTCTTCAACTTGCCGCCGCTGGATTCTTCAAGGAGGGTGGGAGAATTGGACTGGAAGTAACAAGAAATGCCGTCTCTTTGACCGTCGACATACTCGCCATAATAGAGCCGGCCACCGTCCTTAAAGACGCGCAACTTTCCATTAAGAAGATTATTATGATAATTGGCAATGCATCTCAAAGAACCGTCAGGGCCGAAACTGGCCACGGCCCCTTCAAGCTTAGTAGACTTAACGCAAGCAGCAACAGAGAGAGCCTTATTCGGATGTAAGTCAACAATCGTGTTGCCAGAAGAGAAAGAATTTTGCCAACCGGCGGCAGGCTCAAGATCAGATTCCCAGAGTGCTGACCCCGACGGTAGGAGCAACGAAACGAATTGCACAAGCGGCGCGGATATCGGAGGACGCTCGCTTTCAACTTTGGGTGGTACCGAATGCGTAATTTCTACCGGTTTCTCTTTTTTCTGTTTAAATATTTCTACTGGCACAGTACCGACGTCCACTACTGAATCAGCTTGATGTATTGGGGGAGGAGGCTTAGGTGCTCGAAAGCTTTCAGCCGCTCGTTTACGAGCGGCCAACTTCTCACGAAACGCATCGATCTTGGCCTGGAGCTTGGGGTCGGGCACTGCATGCCAAGAAGCCGCTACCCATTGTGAACCGTCAATGGTCGAACTCTTACCCCTATACAAAACCGTGTAATTCCCAAAACAAAATTCGACTGCTGCGACTACTCCCGACGAGAATAATACCTTAATGTTCTCATCGTTCACACCATAGTAAATGAATAGCGGATCTGTGGCTTCGGGCGTTTCCTGGATTCTGTACATCAAATCCGGGTCGCGCACTCTCTCTACGTGAACGACTCTCCCGGTAGAAGTTGACCCCGGATTTCCCAAAACACTATAGACCTGTTCTTGGGACATTCCCTGTCTTACAAGATCACAGGAATCTTCGCTCACGCGAACGTTCAATTTTCCTGCCACATCCGGTGCTGATGGCTCAATGAAAAAGAGGTAACAAAGAAGCATGACGAACAACGATAACAGAAGCAAGAAGAAATTTCTATACAGCGTCATGGGAGATACTCCTTACAAGCACAAACCGGTAGAAACTGACGGCCCAGACGGGTTCTGGCACGATGTAACTGTACTATTAACTACGAAATATGAGATCGTATAGATAGGCGCGATTTCTCCCTGGCTCGGATATATTTTCCGCGTGCGGGAAGAGGGTAATATCGCGCAATACCAACGTAAGTGCAAGAGTCAATTGTGTGGCGAAACACCCGCAGGTATTCCACCACGTCGGCCTACTCACTAACGAGCCCGGCACGGCCGGATTGCTCTTCATCTAGTCATCCGACGCTTTGGTTTAAGAGCGGCGGTCAAATGCGCTGGAACTCCCCCAAGGCTGTGATTCTACAGCGCCAATAGAAATTGAAATAGGAGTTCTCGAACTATTTTGCTTTTTCTTCACAAAATTCAGGAAAGCTAACTCTGTAGAGGCATAAAACCATCAACGAATTGCCCCAACTTGGTTAGAGGGAAGAAAGGAAACGTCCCCAGCAGCCGTCTGCCGTAGTTCGCGTAGAGATCCTTGCCTCGTACATCCTACGGCCGGTGATAGGCTGACTGACTTGGAGAAAGCAACGTAGAACACGGCAGAGATTCGGGCGCGTTCTTTCTTATGTCCAACGCCAACGAATTGCTGTTTTGTCGTTTTATTGCGAGGGGTTTCTATGCCGCCCGTTTCCGCTGTCGCCAGGCGTAGCAGAGCAGGCCCAGCACACCGGTGCCCAGCAGGATCAGCGTGCCCGGCTCCGGTACGATGGACAGGCCCGTGCCGCCGATGGACAGGCCCGTGCCACCGGTGGACAGGCCGAACAGACCTATCTGGTTGACGGGAATTATGTGATCCTCCGGTTCAAGGAGAGGGGCAGCGTGGACGACGCGGAGTTCGCGTCCCAAAAAAATGCGATTGTAAATTACCTGGTCCGGACGAAGAAAACAGAGACGGTCAAGGCCTGGATCGAGGGGAGCAAGGCCGCCCTGGTCAAGGAGGGACGGCTCGAGTTCACGCGGGATTTCAAGGATCTGTAAAAGAAACCCGGACCGGGCGGAATTGCCGGTCCGGGTTGGTGCGATTGTTATTCGCGCATATTCTACGGATGACTTATCGTTTTTCCTTCAGGATGTCCCGTATTTCCGCAAGCAACGCCTCTTCCTTTGGAGGCGCCGGCGGAGGGGGAACGGCTTTTTCTTCTTTGCGTTTTAATGTGTTAATCGCTTTTATCAGCATAAATATTACGAATGCCACGATGGTAAAATCGACAACCGTTTGGATGAACTTGCCATAAGCGATGACCACGGCAGCGGGATCGCCCGGCGCTCCCTTCAAGAT
>JAPLUP010000137.1 GCA_026397575.1 Candidatus Zixiibacteriota bacterium | reverse complement strand
GACGAGTTTTATGATAGACTGAAAGTCGAGTATCATCTGACGCACATATTGGTCAGTACTCAGAAGGAAGCGGACAGCATTGCCGCAGAGATCAAGCAAGGCGCCGATTTTGGCAGCATCGCGCGCGCCGTCTCACTCGATCAATCATCAGCCGTTCGAGGTGGCGACCTGGGTTTCCTCAGTTGGGGTATGCAGGTGGATCCCGAATTTCGCGATGCGGCATTCAAATTGAGTGTGGGACAGACTTCTGACCCGATCAAAACCTCGTATGGGTGGCATATCATCAGGCTGCTGGAGACCCGCGACGCACAGCAGCTTGGCGACAAGGCACAGCTTCTTCCGGCCATTCGCAATCTCCTCAAATCCCGCAAGTCCGACGAGGTCAAAGCGGTGTTCATGAAGCAGATGGAGGAGAAGGCCAAGGTCGAAATTAACACCGAAGCGACACAGATGTTGATGGATCGGCTCGATCAGTTCTACCCCAAGACGCTCGGCAGTGCGACGCGTCCCGACAATTTTTTCCCTCAAACTAATTTGCTTAAGCCGTTCGAGCTACAAATGGTGCTTGCCAGCTATCAGGGTGGGGAAGTGACGGTGGAGGACTATCTGAAGAAGATCGCCACCGTGGCGGAGCCTTATCGTCCGCGTTTCAACGACCCTGACAGCCTCAAGAAAGTAATCTTTCAACTGGAGCTTCGCAACATCATGGAATACGAAGCTGGTCAACGCAATGTGGAACAGCAGGTCGAATATCAAAGACGCATGATGGATTTTCGGGAAGGCCTCATGGCAGATCGCTTCGTACGTATGATATTGGGCCGAAACATTGATGTTGATGAAAATGAGATTATGGAGTACTACAACTCGCATCTGGAAGAGTTCATGACGCCCCGGGAGTTGCATCTGCTAGAAATCGAGGTTGATTCGCTTCAACAAGCAGTGCGGATAGGGGAGCAACTGAACCCCGGCGCTGACTTTGGCGCCCTGGCGGCTAAGTACACAGTACGGAGCGGATTCAGGGAAAAGAAAGGTGACCTCGGTCTTGTTCAGCCAGGCCGCTTCCCGGCGCTATATGAGGTCGCCCGCACTCTGGTTAAAGGACAAATATCCGACCCCATAGAGAATGATGATGGGAAGTATTCCATAGTCAAGTTAGTAGATACCAAGGAATCGGCAGCAGTGCCGATAGAAAGCATAGTCGGGCAGGTCAAACAGAAGGTCATGGCACTCAAGCAATCCACTGCCACCGCTAATTGGCTCAAAGAACAGCGATCCAAAACCGGAATCACGGTGTATGACGATGTACTCCGGCAATCAGTGGACAAAGCGAAATATGAAAAGAGTTAGCCATTACTTGCTGTTACTGGCGCTGTACGCCACCGCTTCTGCGGTTTATGCCTGGGAGCCGGTTGACCGCATCGCTGCAGTCGTCGGCGATAAAGTCATTGCCGGATCTGAACTGGACTTCCAGGTGCAGCTCTATCAGGTGCAGACGGGCACCAAGGTCAGCGATGCCAATGACGCGCACAAACTTAAGGAACAGATTCTGACTCAGATGATTAACGATCGGTTGATCCTGGTTAAGGCAACGCAGGACACAACGATCAGAGTTGTGGATGACGAAGTGGACGAGGCGCTGAATAGCCGCATGGATGAATTGAAGAGTCGCTTTCCCAATCAAGAGCAGTTCGAGAAACAAGTCGTGTCAGAAGGCTTCACGATGCGCGAACTGAAGGCCAAGTTGTGCGACGAAGCCCGCGAGCAGTTGCTCAAACAGAAACTAATCAGCAAACTGTTGAGCAAAGTGTCTGTGGGCAAGAGTGAGGTTGAAACATTCTACGAGACTTACAAGGACAGCATTCCTCCCCATCCACAGCAAGTCAAACTAGCGCATTTGCTGTTGGAAGTCACTTCATCCAAGTCGACGTCAGACTCGCTCATAAACTTAGCTCGGTCTTTGATCGAGCGGATTAACCGAGGCGATTCCTTTGAAGAGCTTGCGAAACAGTATTCAGAAGATGCCTCGGCTGCCTCCGGCGGGGAGATCGGCACCGCGCGTAAGGGAGATT
>JAPLUP010000147.1 GCA_026397575.1 Candidatus Zixiibacteriota bacterium | reverse complement strand
ACGTTGCCGAACTTGCCGAAACGCAGCGTGTCTTTCTCTACGGCGTAGGTCGTTGCCGACCACAGAAATAGTATCACCAGCAATCCAGGTAACTGTTTCATTTCCTGACCACTCCTGTGATGCCTCCGGAGATCATTGAGGCAATGTTTGTCAAAATCCTTAGCACAGCTACGCCACCGGGAGACGCCAAGTAGCGCGGCGTCCAAACCGGCCGGTATTTTTCCTTATACTGCCGCAACCCTTGGAAATTGTAGAAATGTTCGCCATGCCGGAAAATGAACGTTCCCAACTGATTCCAGAACGGCGCCGCGATGCGATTATCCAAACCCGACAATGGCGCCATACCGAGATTGAACCAGCGGTATCCCTGTTGTCTGCCGTAGAGCATCAATTCAATAAACATGTAATCCATGACACCCGCCGGCGCATCCGATAGATGGCGCATCAGGTCGATCGACAGTTCTTCATGATCATCGGTCGCCCAGATATTGGCAAAGGCAATGATCTCTCCGCCCTTCCAGACCAAAGCCATCGGGGTGCGAAGCAAATACGGTTCGTGAAAATAGCCGAGCGAAAACCGCTTTTCGCGCGTGTTTTTGTACTCCACCCAAACATCCGATATCCTGCGCAGCCTCGGCAGCAAACGTGCAACTTCGGATGCCGCGACAACCTCAAAAGAACACCCCTCGCTTTCGGGCTTACGGTGCCAGTGACGAAACGGTTTGTTGACGTGACCTTCCAGCGAAAACCCCGTCAGCGGCACGCGTGCTTCCTCCCCCAGCTTCAGCAAGCTTAGCCCCATATCAAGATAGAGCGGTAGATTCTCTGCGTCGACCTGATAGAAAACAGTCCAGCCGCCATGTCGGTCGGATAGCTCATGGAACTGCCATAATAGCTCCTTCCACTCTTCCTTGGGACCGACCGGGTCTCCCATTGCCGCCCAGCTTCTTCCGGCTATCCCATACATGACAAAGGCACGGCCATTCTGACTAAACAGCAACCCTTTGTCCCCCAGGAATGCGAGGTGTGCCACTGAACTGGAGCAGCCTTTGACAATCGAGCTCACGCGGTCGAGTGCGTCGCTCGTGGGCAACGTTGGTTCCGGTGAAGTCGGGCGCAACAGCCGCCACATGGCCAGTACCAGCGCTGCACCGATCGCCCCCGCGCCCGCGCGCAGCGAGCGAGGAGCGTCACCGAAAATCTCAAACTGCCACCAAAGCTCCTTCCCGTACTCAACATGCTTGAAGGAAAACATTGTCAGCCAGAAGGAACACCCGAGAACTACCGCGATCGCCACGATCCAGGCGGGTGAAAGCGACCGCGCCAATAGCGACGACTTGCGGTAGAAGTATGACCGTGAAGGCAAGAGCAGCATGAGCATCAGCGTTAGGATCAGCGCCTCTTCGTAGTCGAACCCTTTCAAGAATGAGACCACAATTCCAATGCCGAGCAGGGCGAGACTCAAAACGTAAGCGCCATCCATGCGCCGCTGCAACCCACGCGCCAACAACAGCAGTCCCAGCCCGACGATGCTGCCGATAAAGTGCGATATTTCGATAACCGGCAGCGGCAGGAATTCCTTGATCCACTCCATGCGGTCGCTTTCGGCAGGTGTGGCGCCGGAGAACAACAGCACTACTCCCGCGACAAAGGTCAAGAACGAGAACAACTGCGGTGCAAACATCGAAATCCAGCGCGCCACATTCGTTGCCAGTCGCATTAGTCCTTCGGCGCGACGAGAGACTTCGAATGCCGCCAGCGAAGAAGCCGCGAGGATTAGCGGTAAGAGATAGTAGATGATGCGATAAGCCAGAAGCGATCCGATCAGTTCCGCGGTGGACGCCACCGGTCCGATCAACAGGATGAATACCGTTTCAAAGACACCCAGACCGCCCGGGACATTGCTGACCAATCCGGCGATTTGCGCCAACAGAAAAATGGCGAGCACATGCAGATAACTGACTTGCACGGCATCTGGCAGAACGATAAAGATTGCCGCCGAAGCCACCAGCCAATCAAACATCCCCAGTCCTATTTGCGCGAAAGTCGCGCTTCGCGACGGCACGTCGAATTGCCATTCTCTAATCCTGAGTGGCTTGCGGATGATCAAGATCCAAGTCAGATAGGCCAACAGGATCGCCAACATCAGCAACCCCAGGGGGAACGTCGATTCAAACGGCAGCTTGATCTGAGTTGGAATTGCCAGCGGCCATGTCGTCAGTGTGATCGCCGCCGTCGCAAGATAGCCGAGCCAGAAGGTCACAACGCCGAAGCCCATCAGACTGGTGATCTCAAACGCCGACAATCCCCACGCACCATAAATCCGATATCGCAACGATCCGCCGGTGAATACCGAGAAACCAAGATTATGGGCGATAGCGTATGTGATGAATGACGTCATCGCCACCTTGGGGTACTCTATTGGGTGTTTGATGTAGCGTAACGCCAGCATGTCATATCCGGACAGGGCCAGATAGCTCAGCACGGTGAAAAGAAAAGCCAGCAGTAGATGAGGAATTGGTATTGACCGCAATTGAGCGATAATATCGGCCAGGCTGTGGTGCGCCAGTTCCCGGTGCAACACCCAAAGTGCCACCGTGAACAATCCCATGGCAACCACAGACCCAACAATTTCCAGCAGTCTCTTGTTCATACTCAAATCAGGGGAATCAACGCAGCTCTAAGGCAAGTGTCAAGCTTGAGTTGTCGCCTTGATGAACTGATAGCTTAATCTCGCGGCATCATGCGTCGGAGATGAAACGTGCTGTCAACGATGTTCAGAAACGGCATTCGCATACTGTCTGACGCTGCCGGCCAGAGATCGATCTGCTGACGCGGATCGATCGCAACATCAAAGAGTCGAGCACCCTCCAGATCAGAATAGACGAACCTGAAATTGTGGCGGTAGACGCCAAACCCTTCATGCTCCCACTGTCTAATGTCATTGGTGCTGAGAGCGATCAAGTATCGATCTGGTGGAACCGGCTGCAGCAGCGATTGCCCGGACAACGCCGATAGCAAGGAACGGTTAGAAGTATCGGCATAGCACCCTAGCGCGTCAATAATTGTCGGGACGACATCGAGGTTGCTCACAAGGCGCTTCTCGTTCTTATGAAGGGATGCCACCTCATCAGAGTGGCTGGTCTCCCAAGTCCGGGGGGTTCGAATTAAGAAAGGGATATTTGTGATTTCGTCATAGAAGCAGTAAAGACGGTGCACCCTTCCGTGCTCCAATTTGTCAGCATCACCGTGGTCGGATGTAATTATCAGCATCGTGTTCTCAAGCAATCCCGTGCTTTCGAGACACGAGTGCAATTCGCGGAGAGCCTCATCGAGAATCGCGGCAGCGTTCTGATAGCGTGATGCAAAGTGCGGTTCGCTCGCGAGAAGAGGACTGGTTTGTTGGAACGGCCAATGCAGCGAGTTTGAGTTGTACACCGCCAGAAAGTGGCTATTTGACGGAACCCTTTGCAACTCGCTGCAGAGTCTTCTCATCGCCACTAATTCATCAACTCCCACATCGTTGGTCAGAGGCGCCCCCATGACGTCTGGTGTCAGAAACTGGTCGGGACCTGGGGAGAGCAGGAAACTGTCGAAATTACCCCAGTTGTAGAGCTGTGCACTAACAAACAGCGTTCGCATACCACCTGCCTTCGCCCAGTCCCACAACAACGGCATGGTGTGCATTTTGCGGCCCGATTCCCAGGGCGCTACACCGGTCAACAGCGACGGCACGCTGACATCGGTCGCAGTGGAGTTGGTGTAGGCGTAATCAAAGAAAATGAAATGGTCGCTTTCGTTTGCGATCCAGTGCCTCAAGAACGGCATGGCGACAGAAGCGGAATCGCGGAAATCGAACGCCTTCTTGCCGAAGGACTCATTTATGATCAGGATGACATTGAGTGAGTCGTTAGTGACAAATGGTGAGACCGGTTTTCGGTTGGTGGCATGCAATCCTCCCGCATTGGGTGAGATACTCCGCTTGAGAGCCAGAGCGATTGAGGTGTCGGCAGTCAGCTTATGGCCCTTGCTGTACCAGTGGAGCTGATTAAGTATGACCAGATAGAGAGCGCCGAGAAGAGCTAAGCCAATCAGTCTGAGCATTAAGCTCCCGGGGCGACGATGTTTCTGCCGTGGTGACCAGAGCCAGGCGATCAGCAACCAGAGAACCAGAAGTCCGACGCCGGCGATGCTGAACAAGGCCGAACGGATGAAAGCCGTTAGGTAGATCGGATTGTGAAGCGCAAACTGCATCGTGGAGACAGTGACGTATTCGCCGAATTGGCGATACACACCGATGCTGGCGGCGATCACGAAAGCCAGCACGAGCGAAACCAGAAGCACGTAGACTTGACGCCAACCGTTTGGCAACAATCGCTTGCTGATCTCAAGAATGAGCGCGAAGATGAGTGTAAGGACAATGCTGGCAGCATAGGCAGCCCAACTGAACGCGAAAGCCGGTTCATGTAACGGCAAAACGACCAGATCGAGCAGCCAGATCATTAGGAACAGAGCCGGCCAACCACGAAATAGGCGACCTGCAAACGAACGCTGATCATCCATCCGGCTGCCAATATAGTCGGTTGTAAGAACCCAGCGAAAGACTTTACCGTGTCAGGCAGAGCCGCGCAATCAAAGGAACGCTACATGAACCACTTCTTGCGTTCATGTATGATGTCACCAAACTTGCACATGAAATCCATCTCCGCCGCCGACAGCGCTCCCTTGCTCAAAGTGGCAATGTCCTCCGCAAACTGCTTGGCATTCAATGGCGCCATCAGGCAGACATCGACATTGGGATTAGACAGCACAAACCGGTAGCATTGTCCAGCCGTCGGAAGCGGCGCATTCGCTGGATACCCTTTCGGCCGCCTCAGCAGATACCCCCAGCGCGTCGCGGTATAGG
>JAPLUP010000392.1 GCA_026397575.1 Candidatus Zixiibacteriota bacterium | reverse complement strand
CTTTTTCGAATCTCAATTTGGAGTTGGAGGAGGTCACAACTCATCATTCCGATGTGGAAGCGGCCCTCAGAAAATACTATCTCCCCGATGGAGAAAGAGCGTTCCTCCCCGCGAAGTTCGTCGGTTACACGAAGCAAGAGCTATATTCTGAATTCTGCGCAAGGATTGAGGAATTGGAACAGACATCGTCACTGACGTTGCTGTCCTCACTGGAAGCGAGCCTGAGAATTGACTACCTGAACAGATGCGACAGGAAAAAGAAGGATGACTTGTCCCGAGAGTTCAGGCTCATTTACAAGAAACAACAGAGCAACATATCGTTGGAAGACGGCATCCTCGAAGCGTGGAAACGCCATTGCCCCGAACTGAACGCTCTGATCTCTGAAGTGATCGCCGTGTTCAAATATCGGCACTGGCTTGCTCACGGTCGCTACTGGAAGCCGAAGCTGGGTCGGAAGTACGACTATTCCTACATATATTCGTTGACAAAGCTTGTCTATGACCGCTTGCCATTGTTAAGGCAGTAGGTCGACCTGAACAGGCACCACCATGACTAACACCGAACACACCCACTTCCCCTGCCCTTTCTGTGGCGAGCAACTTTCGCTTGTCGGTACGATGCCTTTCTCAGATCATCCATCTCCCCAGAGGCATAGGGTTGTCATTCCCGCGAAGGCGGGAATCCAGGCTTATTAATGAACCAGTACTTCGTATACATCATGGCCAGTGAGCGAAACGGTACTCTTTATATCGGTGTCACCAACGAGCTGAACCGTCGAGTCTATGAGCACAGGCATGGCACTGTCGACGGCTTCACCAAGAAGTACCACGTCCACACTCTCGTGTACTACGAGACCTGCGGCGACGCCTATCAGGCTATTGTGAGAGAAAAGCAATTGAAGAGATGGAATCGCAAGTGGAAGCTGCGGCTGATCGAGGAGTTTAATCCGACGTGGAAGGATTTGTCTGAATCGTATGGTTGACTGGATTCCCGCCTTCGCGGGAATGACACGCGTCACTGTGGCGGATCAAGCTGATTGTCATCCTTACGATGGCGGGGATCCAGGATTTGGCTTGTATTTCGCATGTCTCTGTCTGCATTTTTCGACCCGCCGACCCGAATCGGCTCTAATCAATAGGGATGGACAACGTAGAATGCGGCCGACATCACAAAGAGTAGCCACTGCATGAACTTGACTTCCCTGTATCTCCCAGTGAACAATTTCAGCAGGGGCCAGGTGATGAAACCTGCTGTAATACCGATGCCCGGATTCAACGTAAAACTCATCAGCATGATCGTCAAGAATGAAGGCACAAGTTCGGTGTAGTCATCGAAGTTCACTTTTTTCACCGACGCGATCATGAACGCCCCAACGATGATGCACGCGGGTCCATACGCCTCAGGGCCAAATGATGTGAGGACCGGCGCAAAGAACAGCGCCAACAGAAAGAGTGCGGCAACTACCAGCGCTGTGAAACCAGTGCGTCCACCTTCTTCAATTCCGGTCGCCGATTCGATGTAAGCCCCAGTAGTAGTCGTTCCCAGAAGCGGTGCGGCCGTCGTGGCAATGGCGTCAGCCAGCATTGGTTTCTCGATGTCAGGCAGATTGCCGTGCTCATCCAGAAGATTCGCTCGCGATGACAGGCCGAGGAGAGTGCCTATCGTATCCACGAGAGCCATAACGAAAATCATGATCACAACCGAAATACCGGCGGCCGAGAAGGCGCCCGCAAAATCGAGTTTCATGAA
Organism: Candidatus Zixiibacteriota bacterium; assembly: GCA_026397575.1. GTDB lineage: Bacteria > Zixibacteria > MSB-5A5 > CAIYYT01 > CAIYYT01 > CAIYYT01. The sequence continues at coordinate 4,334 of JAPLUP010000392.1, read as the reverse complement.
AATCGGAGAAATACTCGGTGGCATACTCACAAGCCGCGATGGCGGCGCCGTGACACCGAAGATGACGGACAAGAGCCCGGTCGCCACAATCCCGATGAGAATGGCTCCCCTAATCCTCAGCGCCAGAAGAGTCGCAATGGCGATAATTCCGAAGATGGACAGCAGTACCCTGGGCTCCGCAATGTGACCGAGCATGAGTGGAGCATCCGGAATTCCCAACCGAATGATGGCAGTGTCCTTAAGACCGATGAACGCCAGCAGGATGCCGATTCCCACGGCGAAGCTGTGCTTTAGAGAAATCGGGATTGATTCAGCGACGCGCGTGCGAAGTTTGGTAACGGTGAGCACGATGAACAATGCCCCTGCCATAAATACTGCGGCCAGCGCCGTCTGCCAGGGAATACCCATTACTTGAACGACCGTGACTGCGACAAATGCGTTCTCACCCATGTACGGAGCGATGGCAAAGGGCCGGTTGGCATACAGACCCATAACGACTGTGCCGATTGCGGCCGCCAGAATCGTTGCCGTCATCGAGGCGTCTCGCGGTATGCCGGCTGCTCCAAGAATGGCCGGATTGACGATGATGATGTACGCCATCGTCAGGAAGGTTGTAATGCCGGCTATCGTCTCCTGCTTGTAACCAGTGCCGAATTTCTCGAATTGGAAATAGTGCTTCATTGGTACTTCCCTCAGATTGACGACCATAATAGGCAATTTGAGGCGGCCACAACACGAATAATTCGAGCTTGCCAGATGCTGGCTGTTGATTCGGAAATCTTAGTGACCGATTCGCATGCCGTAGGATCTGGTGCCTCAGTGTGCAACATACCGACGCAGGAGTGTCAAATCGTGGGTTTCGCCGTCGAAATCGCGTACAAAGACTCGCGATTCGTAACCTATTCAAATCGCACGTATTAGGCATGCGTCTCCCCTATCGGCACAATCCCATATGTCGAAACACTTGACAACTATCTACCATAGTGGCAAAGTGATGGAAGATTGTTTTAATGTCTCACTTTCGCCGTTGATCGCATAACGCTAAGAAACAATGACTTACGATTGGTTCAAAATCACCGACATGTGTTTCGATTTGGCACACCACTTGCTTGAATCTTACGCAGAAGAGATTAGCATTCAACGCCGGCCATGAGCCGACAGAAAGGACAAATTGAAAATGAAGAAAATCGTTCTCCTCGTGATCGTGCTGATGATCACTATGGGCGCGGTTGCCGCCAACGCCGCTGTCTACACTTTCACCCCACCCGACAAGGACCTCGGTGACCTTGACCACACGAAGTACTATAAATGGGGAATCAACTGGACTCATACCAGTGAGACTATCACCGGCGCCACTCTCAAGATTTTCAATATCTATGACTGGCAGCATGAAGTTGACTCCTTGTACATCCATCTACTTGACAATCCCCCCCTTGGACTGACCACTGGAAATGATGCTGATGGTAGCCCCGACCATTTCTTCGGCGTGGGCAAATGGATTAGCACCTGGAGTGATCCGTACGGCGATCCGTCACACAAGGCAAACCTTACCTACGATTTGGGTTCGCTGGGTCTGCTACCTTCTTTGCAGACATACGCTTCCAATGGCTTATTTGGGTTTGGTTTTGATCCCGACTGTCACTACTACAATGACTCGATTCAGGTCTGTATCACCACAGGTTCCACCCCCACGGTTCCGGAACCGGGCATGCTTAGCATGCTGGGGCTTGGTCTCAGCGGCATTGCACTGTATTTGCGCAGAAAGAAATAGTACCGAGAATTACATATTCTCCGAGAAAAGCCGCAGGGTGTCCGCTCTGCGGCTTTCTGTTTGTAAGGGTCGATGCCGCATGTCCGAATGTCTCGCCGTGCCGGCTGACTCAACTCTCATATTATCCTTGACAATGGCATTGTGTCTACCAAATTCGGTGTATAACTGTTGGAGGATAGCAAATGCGTAAGATTATGAGCAAACAACTGGCTGCTTTTCTCATCATAACTTTGGCGCTACTGGTGTTGGGATTAGTGGCTCTTCAAGCGCAGGATAGCACCAAGGTTATGGCGCCAGCCCAGCCCCAGCCACTGTCGCCGGAGGAGTTCCAAAAGGTCATACATAGCACGAATCCCCAAGATTGGATGGCGATTCAGGCGATGACTGATGATCAGGTCAAAGCGATCATGAATTCGAAAGTTCTCGTGCTTCGGCTTGGGGCGGTTGTTGAAGAGTGGCAAGCACTGTTTCTGAACGGTTTGACCTATATCACGGACGATCAGGCCAAGCTGCTTGCCAAGAACGAAGTCAACCTGTCGCTTGATGGACTCAAGTCGCTTACTGACGAGCAGGCCAAGAGTTTCAGTACATATAAGGGCAAGTTCATGCCGCGCGCCTACGCCATCAAGGCTCTGACGGACAAGCAGGCCAAGGCGTTGGCGCAGTTCCAGGGCAAGATCGCCGGTGTGGCGTTAGACAAGGCCTCCAGAGATCTATTTCTGAAGTACGGTGGTTCGCTGCTCGGAGAAGAATAACGGCCAATTCGATCGAGAATTTATTGATGGGCACGCACGCGCGTGCCCATTTTCACTTTCGCTTAGAGCCATTCATTTCAACTGGGGTCAGACGCAGTTCCTACAGAGCTGCTCTCTTGAGCACGTAAATCACCCAAGGCGCTATTCGCGTTTCATTGACCCATTGATACGGCTCATCCCCTCTTGCGAGTGGCTCGTACATGTCGATCGGCGCCAGATCGACCTCCTGATAGACTGACCTATAGTCCACGTCCGGCCAGAGAATGTCGTCAACGGGTCGTCTGTCTTCGGTAGCTGTATTGATGATCTTGACGATGTCACCGCACTTGGCATTTCGATTCTCCGGAAAGCCTTTGGTCGAAAATGACGCCCATTCGTGATAGTATATCTCAGGCGAGGAGACCAGATTTACAAACCGGCCCTCCGGTTTAAGTATGCGTCGTATCTCCTTCATGATGCCGACTTTCTTCTCTCGTGTCGGGACGTTGTCGAATGTGAAGGCGGAGAGGATCAAATCGAAAACCTGATTTTGAAACTGATCGAAGCCACTTTCGTCAAGAAGCCGATAGTCGCCGTTAGGATCGAATTCTCGCGCTTTCTGGAACATCTCAGCGGATATGTCGACGCCAACGGAGTCAAATCCGAGCTCTGTCAAAAATCTGGTTGAGCGTCCGGCGCCACAGCCGAAATCCATCGCTTTCTTCCCGCTGACATGCTGCGAGATAATCTCTGGCAAGTCTCGAAAGGCCAGATAGTAGGTGCCCGGAAACTCAAGCTTAGCATATGCCTCCGCTCGCTTGGCATCTTCATAAGCATTGGAGAACTCCATAATCAACTCCTTCGATCGTCGTGCCCAGAAAGATCACCACATTCGGGTAAGAAGGCAAATTGATTTTCAGGTTGCGCCTGTACCTGGCACGGCGCACGGATCAAAGAGCGGTCAACAGGGTCAAAGGTGGTGCGGCGATCGGGCAGTCATGACGACCAGCGCCAACTGAAGCGCAAGAAACGCGGCCAAACAGAGCAGACTGATAATCATGGGCTTCGTGAGGGAAATTCTCTTTCGTCTGGCGGTGAACAGCAGCACCGCGCTCAAGATGACGATTATGAGCATCGACGGAGCGGAGACAGCCATCACGCCGATGAGAGCCCAGTTTTCTGAATATGCTCTGTCGCGCCATGCCGAAATGATCGGAATCAAGGATGCTGTCGCCATCAGCCAGAGAAGCACATTCACCCATAGGAGTAGTCTTGGACTTTTTCGGGCAATGCCGTGGAGCACGATCGCGATGGTGATGAAACCTGCAATAACAGTGAACGGAAAGAACATGATTCCCCTTTCAGTGGCCTGACATTCATTACCTAGATCGGCAAACCATTGCGCACGCTGTACAGGTTCGATAGGTCAAGCCGCGGGGGCATGACCTGACGCGCTTGCATAATGGATATGCGCGTGAGGCGAGCAGCGCGAAGGTAGTAGCGCTGCATGCTTACGCTCAATATTCACAATGTCAAAGAACAAGCGGGCCTAGGCCGGTGGCTCCCGCGGGCGGATGGTTGGCCTGTTTGATCCTGGGTTTCCGATCGTGTTTTGATATTCGATTCGCGGCCTGACCCACCCTTGCGGGTGGAGTACCAATGTGAGCAGACCCACAGCAAGGGGACTGTTGAAAAAGTCCTTTGGCAGATGGGTTGAGTTATTTTGTATGGGTTTATGCAAACAAAGAAGAGACACGAACAGACAGAGATGATGATTTTGCCGGCGCTGGATGATTTTGTGCCGCAGGATCATTATTTACGGCGCCTGA